>JAYTXW010000354.1:0-2297 GCA_043742745.1 Sphingomonadaceae bacterium | reverse complement strand
TGTGCATCGCGACGTCGTCGTGGCCCAGGATTTCGGCGCAGACGACGGTGTCCTGGATGAAGTTCTTCGGCACGCCGCCGCCGATCATCAACAGGCCGGTGGTCCCCGCCTTGATCTTGATGTCGGTCAGCTCGCGGAAGTCGGCGATCGCGTCGAGAACCATGTACGGGCGCTTGGCCTTCATCGCCTCGACCTGATGCTTGACCAGCCCGAAGCCCGCGCTCGAATCGACGAACGCCGGGCAGAAGATCGGCACGTCGTGCTCGAATGCAAGCTTGACGAGGCTGTTCTCCTTCTTGCCGTGCTTGGTCAGATAGCGGCCCATCTCGCGGATGAACGCGCGGCTGCTGTATGGCCTGGGCTCGAGGCTTTCGGCAATTTCGAAGATCGTGCCGTCGCAGTCCTGAAGCTGCTCCTCGTCGATATACGTGTCGTAGATGCGGTCGATGTAGAGCGAGCGCAGGACGTTATCGTCCGGGATTTCAAGCGCTTGATAGTGTTTGTGGCCAAGCCCTTCGAAGAAATCCATGTCGACGATCGACGCGCCGGTGGCGACGATGCCGTCGATCATGTTTGACCGCAGCAGTTCGGCGTACAGGTCCATACACCCGCCCGCGCTTGTCGACCCGGCGATGACGAGGAAGATCGAGCAGTCCTTGTCCGCCAGCATCGCATTATAGATGCCCGTCGCGCGGGCGAGGTCGCGGCTGGTGAAGCTCATCTTGCTCATGCCGTCGATAATCGGGCGCGCGTCGAAGCTGCGGATGTCGATATGCTCGACGGCGGTCGAGAGAAGCTCGGTCTTGCGATTGGTGAGGTCGGTCATGAGCGGTTCTCCAGTGTCTGAACTGGCTCGGCGCAACGTGCGCCGCCCGCGGCCGGATCATCCGGCGCCGAACGGGTAAGAATAATGACTGTCATGCTGGCGCAGGCAAGCACCCATGGTTGGGCGAGACAATAAGGCGTGGCGTCTCGCCCGAACATGGGTGCTGGCCTGCGCCAGCATGACGGCGGCTAGCGGCAGTTAGCTTCGCGCCTCGCGGATCGAGGTAACGACCTCGCGTGACGGTTCGGCGACAAAGGTCGACGCCATCGGCGCGTCGGTCACGACGACGGTATCGCCGTTGCCGAAGCCGTTGAAACTGGTTCGCATCGCGCAGCCATAGGCCCCAAGCATTCCGATCTCGATATAGTCGCCGACCGCAACGTCGGCGGGGAGCATGAATGGCCCGCGCATGAAATCCATGTCATCGCACGTCGGCCCGTAGAAGCTGAACGGCAGCTTCTTTGTGTTCGACGGGGCGTCACGGACTAGTTCGACCGGGAAGCGCCAGTCGATATGCGCCGCGTCGAACAATGCGCCATACGCTCCGTCGTTGATGAACAGGACGTCGTCGCGGCGCTTCTCGACGCGAACCAGAATGCTGGCGTATTCCGCCGACAGCGCCCGACCCGGCTCGCACCATAGTTCGGCCGAGTAACTGACGGGCAAATCCTCGAACGCGCGGTGGATGACGGCGAAATAGCGCTCGAGCGGTGCCGTCTCCATGCCGGGGTAGACCGACGGGAAGCCGCCGCCGACGTCGACGACGTCGATGGTCACGCCGGACTTGACAATCGCGGCGCGCACGAGTGCCATCGCGTCGCCATACGCCTGTGGGCTCATCGCCTGACTGCCGACGTGGAAGGCAATGCCGAGCGCGTCGGCGGCCTGCCGCGCAGCGTGGAGGACGGGGGCTGCCTCGTCGACGCCGACACCGAACTTCGCCGCAAGGCTGAGCTTGGCGTGCGCCGACGACACGCGGAGGCGGACGCACAGCGTCAAGTCGCTGGCGGGCACGCCATCGGCCGCGGTCGCGGCGACGATCTTCTCGACCTCTTCGACCGAATCGAGGCTGAAGGTGCGGACGCCGTGGACGTGATACGCCTCGGTGATCGCCTCCGCCGGCTTGACCGGGTGCATGAAGCACAACGTTGCCGTCGGCAGTAGGCCACGAACGAGACGCACCTCGGAAATCGAGGCGACGTCGTACGTCGTGATCCCACTGTCCCACAGGGTACGAATAAGGTCGGGCGACGGATTCGCCTTGACCGCGTACATCGAGGTACCCGGAAACTTTCCGACGAAGAAACGGGCGGCACGCTGCGCGGCATGAGGGCGAACGAGGGTAACGGGCTGCGACGGACGACGGTCGCGCGCTACCCCCAGCGCGTTGCTGGGCTTATGCAATTCAAGGGACCTCCGGGAGTCAGTTCGCTACAAGCGGGTAGCACCGAAACTGCCTTGCGGTGGAAGT
>JAYTXW010000353.1:0-9863 GCA_043742745.1 Sphingomonadaceae bacterium | reverse complement strand
TGTTCGCCTTCTCAGGGATGGAAACTCCGCTCAGTGCGAGTGGCGAGGTCGCCGACCCGCGCCGGACGGTGCCGCGCGCGATCATCCTGTCGATGGGCTTCGTTCTGCTGCTCTACGTCGCTGTTCAGGTCGTCGCCCAAGGGTTATTGGGAGCGCGCCTTGCCCATTCAGCGGCGCCGCTGGCGAGCGCGATCGCGACTGTCAGTCCGGCGCTCGGGATCGTCCTTGCGGCGGGGGCGGCGGCGTCGCGGCTGATCTGGATCAGTTCCGACCTGCTCGGCGCCCCGCGGCTGTTGTTCGCCTTCGCGCGTGACAAGATGCTCCCGGCGGCGATGGGGCGGCTCGACGCGCGCTTCCACGTCCCGCGCACCGCGATCATCGTCCATGCGGTGCTTGTTGTCGTCCTCGCGATCACCGGCACGTTCGAGGCGCTCGCGATCCTCGCCGGGCTGGCGAGCACATTTCTGTATGCGATGGCGTGCGCGGCAGCGTGGCGGCTGAGCGCACGGAACGTCGGGGGAGAGGATAGTCTTGCTCCGCGCAGTCCGTTGATCCCGCTCGCGGCGATCACCGGCGTTGCGGCGATGGTCGCCATCGCGGTCCAAGCGGCGCCCGCCGAATTATTCGGGCTGGCCGCGGCGGTGGCAATCGCGCTGGGCATTTACGCCGGGCGGCGGGTGTTTGGCGGGGCATGAATATTAGCTGGCAACGCAATATCGTTTTGCGAACCTAACAAAAATGGTGGGGCGCTGTTTATTGTTGCGCCTGTGGTACAGCTTTGGACATACCCCCGCTGCGGGGGCGAAAGTTAGTTCCGCATGTCGCAAATCGAGCCGAACAAGTGGGACGAATCGCATCTTCGCCAAGCGGTCGTCGCGGCCGGCGTTGCCTTATGGTCGTGGAATGTCGATACCGACGGGCTGACGATGGATGCTCAGGGGTATCGGTTATGGGGTGTCGAGCCGCGCGGTAACTTGCGCTTCGAAGACCTGTCGGAACGCATTCACCCCGCCGACCGCGACCGGGTCCGCGAAGCGTTTAATGCGACGCGCGTGATTGTCGGCGACTATGAAACCGATTTTCGTATTCTGGTCGGCCCCGATGTCCGCTGGATTTCGGCGCGCGGTCAGGGAAGCGACGCGGACATTGCGAAACGTACGATGTTCGGCGTGTTTCTGAACGTCACGGTGCGCAAACAGGCGGAGGAGGGCAACGAACTACTCGCCGGCGAAATGAGCCACCGGGTCAAGAATTTGCTCGCGATTGCTGCCGCACTCGCGGCGATCACGTCACGGTCGACTGCGAACGTCGCCGACATGACCCGCGAGCTAACCCAGCGCCTTCATGCGCTCGGCCGCGCTCACGATCTGGTGAGACCCCTCCCCGGCGACGAAGGCAAGGCTGCGTTATTAGGCGACCTCATCACCGTCCTGCTCGCGCCGTATGACGATCTGGGAGCCTTTACTGGACGCATCCGTGTCTCCGTCCCCCGGATGGGCGTGGGTGAAAAAGCCGCGCAGACGCTCGCGCTTGTCATCCATGAACTTGCCACTAATTCGTTGAAATACGGCGCGCTTTCCGTCGAAGTCGGAACGCTCGATGTGTCATGCGTGGCCGACGACGACCGCGTCGTAATCGTCTGGACGGAACGCGGCGGACCCATCGTGGTCGCACCGACTGCAGCCCCCGGCTATGGCACTAAATTGGTCAGCCGGACGATGCAGCGACAGCTTGGCGGCTCAATCGATTACACTTGGAGCGCATTGGGCCTGATCGCTTCGCTCAGCATCGACGCGAAACACCTGGTCGAATAGCCCACGACCCCGACATCGCGCCGATCAGCCGTAGCTATCCACCGCGCCGTACATCGCCGTCAGCGCGGACCGTTCCGCCGCCGTCAGCTCGGGCCGCCAGACCTCGAACAACAGGATCGCGCGTGGGTCGGGACTGTCGTTCCATGCCTCGTGCTCGATCGTGTCGTCGAAGATGAGGGGGACGCCGACTTCGACGGTGCGGACCTCGTTGCCGACGCGCAAGCGACAGCCCGCAGGAACGATCAGGGGAATGTGGACGATGAGCCGGGTGTTGAGCATCCCGTTGTGCGGCGGGATGTGGGTGCCACCGCTCAGGATCGAGAATAGCGCCATCGGCGAGCGCCCGGCGATGTGCGGGATAGGCGCGCTGGCAATCGCCGCAACGGTGACCGGGCACGCGGTGTGGGCGGCGGCAACGGGCTGCCCCTCGCGCCACAGGTGGTACGCGCTCCACCGCGCATCGCCGAGCAGGCTGTGCTCCTTCGACGGACGGTTTTCAGGCGCCTCGACATAGGGGGCGAGCCCGGTTTCGGCGGCGATGACGTCCTCGACCTCGGCGCGCATCGCCTGCCACTGCGCCGCAATTCGGCCCAGCCACGCGAAATCGGCGCAATCGTGGAAGGGAATCGCGGCGAGGCGAGGGTAAAAGAAATTGGTCGGGGCCTGCGGATAGGGCTGGGCGGCGCCGGTGGTGATCGCGAGCGCCTCGGCGAAGCGCGGGTGCGTGTTCGCCGGATCGACGTTTTCGGCGGCGAGGACAGCGCGCAGGTGAGCGTCGAACTTGGCGCTTGCGGTGGCAAGGGCGGCGCGCGCGTGGTCGATCGCCGCCGCCGTCGCCGGGGCGAGGTCGCCTGCGGTCGGAGCGGCGCGGACGGCTGCCTCGAACCAGCTCACCGCCGCGCGGTCGTCACCGTCGCGCGCGATCAGCTCGCCGCGCATGACGAGGGCGTCGAGGTTGGCGCGGTCGGCGGTGAGCACCTGATCGAGCGCCGCGTGCGCCGCCGGGCGGTCGTCGAGCATGAAGCACGCCTGCGCGAGGAACAGCCACGCTTGCGGCGCGGCCTTGCCCGACGCGACGACGATGTCGAACGCCCGACGGCCGGCAGCGGCATCGCCCCGCCCGATCGCGGCGATGCCGTCGTCGATAATTTTCAGCAGAGCGGCGTCTTCCACTATTCGGCCCCGCGCGCTGGCGGGGTAAGCTGCCCGGCGCGATATGCCCCCTGAAATGCGGTCATCCAGCCGGGATATTCGCGCGGCAGACGGCTTGCCGTGTCGAGCGCCTTGAGATCGTCGGCGGTCAGGACGACCGCGTCGGCCGCCAGATTATCGGCGAGCTGGTCGGGCCGCTTTGCGCCGATGATGACGCTCGTCACGACCGGCTGATGGAGGAGCCACGCCAGCGCGATCTGCGCGACGGTGACCGAATGCGCGGCGGCAATCGGTCGCATCGCGGCAATGACCGCATCCCCGCGCGTCGCATCGACCGGCGGAAAGTCGAACGCGAGGCGGCGACCGTCGTTGGTGCCCTCGGCATACTTGCCCGACAGAAAGCCCCCGGCGAGCGGCGACCAAACGAGCAGGCCGATACCTTCCGACCGCATCATCGGCACGAGTTCGCGTTCGAGGTCGCGTCCGGCGACGCTGTAATATGCCTGGACACTGACCGGGCTCGTCAGACCGAGGCGCGCACTAATACCAAGCGCCTTCATCACCTGCCACGCCGCCCAGTTCGACACGCCGACGTAGCGGACGCGGCCCGAGGCGACGATCGCGTCGAGCGCGTGAAGCTGCTCCTCGATCGGCGTCGCGACGTCGAACCCGTGGATTTGATACAGATCGATATGATCGAGGCCGAGGCGCTGCAAGCTGCCGTCGACGGCGTTCATCAGGTGATAGCGCGACGTGCCGCGATCGTTCGGACCCTTGCCGATGTCGCCGAACGCCTTGGTCGCGACGACGATCTCGCTGCGGTTGATTCCCAGCGTCTTGAGTGCGGCGCCAGTGATTTCCTCCGACCGTCCCACGCCATAGACATCGGCGGTGTCGATAAAGTTGACCCCGGCGTCGATCGCCGCCTTGACGAGCGCGGTCGAGTCGTCGTCGCCAAGGCCACCCATTGCCGCCCAGATGCCGCCGGTGCCGCCGAAGGTCATCGTGCCGAGGCACAGTTCGGACACGAACAGGCCGGTGCGGCCAAGCGGATTGTAACGCATCGTCAAGATCTCCCATGCCCCGTGGTGGCGTCGTCGGGCATTTGCCCCTATCTCAAGCCCATGTCACGCTTCGACACGATCCCGCACCGGCGACAGCTGATCGACCGCCGCGTCGTCGCCGACCTGCTGAACGCGATTCCGCCCGGCAGCGGCGCGCGCGACGCCGCCGCCGTCATCCTGCGCACCGCGCTGACCGATGCACGCGCCGAGTTGCGCCGCCGCCTCCACGAACACTCGTCGCGCGGGCTGGAGATGGCGGCGAGCGGCGCGTTCGTGACCGACCAGTTGCTCCGCCTGATCTTCGACTTCACCACCGCGACGCTGTTCCCCAAGCCGAACCCGACCGCTGCCGAACGCCTCAGCCTGCTCGCGGTTGGCGGCTATGGGCGCGGCGAGATGGCCCCCTATTCCGACGTCGACATCATGTTCCTCACCTCGTGGAAGCAGACCGCGTGGGGCGAGCAGGTCATCGAGACGATGCTGTATTTCCTGTGGGATCTCGGCCTGAAGGTCGGCCACTCGACGCGGTCATTGGACGACATGATTCGCATGGCGAAGGCCGACCTGACGATCCGCACCGCGCTGCTCGAGGCGCGTTTCGTTTGGGGCGACCAGCCGTTGTACGACGAGGCGAGCGCGCGCTTCCGCAAGGAAATCGTCGCCGGCACCGCCCGCGCGTACATCGCCGACAAGCTCGCCGAGCGCGACGCGCGCCACAAGCGGATGGGCGACAGCCGTTATGTCGTCGAGCCGAACCTCAAGGAAGGCAAGGGCGGCCTGCGCGATCTCCACACGCTCTTCTGGATCGGCAAATATGTCTACCAAGTCCAATCGGTCCCCGAGCTTGTCGACAAGGGGCTGTTGACCGCGCACGAGTTGCGCCAGTTCGTCCGCGCCGAGAACTTCCTGTGGGCGGTGCGGTGCAACCTCCACGATCTGGCGGGGCGCGCCGAGGAGCGGCTGACCTTCGACGTCCAGCGCGAGCTGAGCACGCGCCTGCGCTACACCGAGCGTGCCGGGATGAGCGCGATCGAACGCTTCATGCGCCACTATTTCCTGATGGCGCGCCACGTCGGCGACATCACCGGGCTGTTCCTCGCCCACCTCGACGACCGCTTCGGCAAGTCAATCTGGCTGCCCAAACTTGTGCGCCGCCCGCGCAAACTGAACGGCTTCACCGCGCGCAGCGGGCGGATCGGGGTGCCGAACGACGATTTCTTCCGCGACGACCCTGTCCGCCTCGTCGAAATGTTCACGTTGGCCGCGCGCGAGGGGCTCGAAATCCACCCGCTCGCGATGCGGCAGGCGGGGCGCGACGCGGCGCTGATCGGCGAGAAGGTCCGCCGCGACCCCCGCGCCAACGCATTGTTCCTCGACGTGCTGATCAGCGAGCGGTGCGAGGCGGTGCTGCGCTGGATGAGCGAGGCGGGCGTCTTTGGTCGCTTCATCCCCGACTTTGGCCGCGTCGTCGCGCAGATGCAGTATGATATGTACCATCACTATACCGTCGACGAGCATACGATCCGGGCGATCGGCCTGCTCGCGCGGATTGAGACCGGCGCGCTCAAGGCCGACCATCCGCAGTCGACCGCGATCATCAACCAGATCGTGTCACGCCGCGTCCTGTACGTCGCCGTCTTGCTCCACGACATCGCCAAGGGGCGCGGCGGCGACCATAGCGAGCTGGGGGCGGAGATCGCGACGCGGCTGTGTCCGCGCCTCGGCCTCACCGCCGGCGAGACCGACACCGTGGCGTGGCTCGTCCGCTACCACCTGCTGATGTCGTCGACCGCGTTCAAGCGCGACCTCGCCGATTTCAAGACGATCATCGACTTCGCCGAGGTCGTCGCCAGCCCCGAACGCCTGCGTCTCCTCCTCATCCTCACCGTCGTCGACATCCGCGCCGTCGGGCCGAACGTGTGGAATAACTGGAAGGGGCAGCTCCTCCGCGACCTCTACGATTCGGCGGAGGAAGTGCTTCGCCTTGGCCATAAGCAGACCGGGCGGCAGGAACGGATCGCGGCGAAACAGGCGGCGCTCGCTGCCGACCTCGAATGGCCGGCAACCGAGTTCGCCGCCTATGCCAAGCGCCACACCGACGCCTATTGGATCGCCGAACAGCCCGACGTCCTGTTCAGGAACGCCGTCCTCGTCGAGCGCGCCGACGCCGCCCGCGCCGCGCTGTCGATCACCGCCGAGGTCGATGCCGCGACGGGGACGACGCTCGTCACCGTCTATGCCGGCGACCATCCGGGACTATTCTACCGGATTGCCGGGGCGATTTCGCTTGGCGGCGCGAACATCCTCGACGCGCGGATCCACACCACTCGCGACGGGCGCGCGCTCGATAATTTCATCGTCGCCGACCCCCTCGGCCAGCCGTTCGCCGAACCGCAGCAGCTTGCCCGCCTCAAGCGGTCGATCGAGGACGTCCTGACCGGCAAGGTCCGCCTCGCCGACCGTCTCGCCGCGCGCCCCCTCGCCCGACGGCGCGCCGAGGCGTTCCGCGTCGAACCTAATGTGCTCATCGATAACAAGGCGTCGAACCGCTATACCGTCGTCGAGGTCAACGCCCTCGACCGCCCGGCGCTGCTCTGGTCGCTGACCCACGCGCTGTTCGCCGCGCGGCTCGCGATCCATTCGGCGCACATCGCGACCTACGGCGAGCGCGCGGTCGACGTGTTCTATCTGACCGACCTGACGGGGGGGAAGATCGACGACGGCGCGCGGCTCAAGGGGCTGGAGAAGCGCCTGCTCGAACTGGCGACGAGCCATGTGCCCGCGATGCTCGCGGCGGAGTAGGACGGTCGCGTCGTCTCCGGGGGCAACCCCGCACGACGGTTTTGGGGTGGAAAGCCAGCGTCAGCCAGACAACACCGTTACCGCCTTTTTTCGGACCCATCCCTTCACACAGGTAACTGCCTTTTGCACTGGCAAGCCGTCCTGAGTTCCGGAGCATGGATGGCCACTGTCTTTGAATCGTATTGCAAATCAGCTCCTGCTTTCGTCGCAAATATAGACCGTGGTTCCCGCTTTCAGCTTTTTAATACGTCTCGCGGACTCGCTTGGGGCCGCATGGACGGAAGTGCCTGCTCGCGAAGAAGCAGGGCTGATTTTGGCAAAATTACAATTATAAGATCGCGTAAGTTCGGCCGCTGCGAAGAGAGTAAGGAGCAACATGGTCATATTGTAGCTCGCCCGATAACGTCCGCAACGGGGTCGTAACCAGCCGCAAGAAACCGCTGTCCTACACCTCTCCAATCAGCTATCGTGTTCCATGTCTGTTCGCATTGAGAGGGAGCTTTGCCTGTTCACCCGCTGCCACCTGCCAACCGCCCTCGATATGTCCGCGTGGCGGGGAGGGCGTGAATCGAGAAACACGTGCGTCGGCGTGACCTTCGATTCGCGTTGGTGTTGGGAAGTGGGCGGACGGAGGGGCGGAGGCGCGGCGACGGGAGGCTTTCCGTCCCCGGCTTCCCGCGTATAACGCTCCGCAGGAGACGCGCATGACGACGATCGACGACTGGGCGAAGCTGGCGGGCAAGGAGACCAAGGGGCGCGACCTCGACTGGCACACGCCCGAGGGGATCACGGTCAAGCCGCTCTATACCGCCGCCGACACCGCCGACCTCGACCCCGGGCTGCCGGGGTTCGCCCCGTTCACGCGCGGGGTCAAGGCGACGATGTACGCCGGACGCCCGTGGACGATCCGCCAATATGCGGGCTTCTCGACGGCCAAGGCATCGAACGCCTTTTACCGCCGCAACCTCGCTGCCGGTCAGAAGGGATTGAGCGTCGCCTTCGACCTCGCCACCCACCGGGGGTACGACAGCGACCATCCGCGCGTGACCGGCGACGTCGGCAAGGCGGGCGTCGCGATCGATTCGATCGAGGACATGAAGATCCTGTTCGACGGCATCCCGCTCGACACGATGAGCGTCAGCATGACGATGAACGGCGCGGTGATCCCGTGCCTCGCCTTCTACATCGTCGCCGCCGAGGAGCAGGGCGTTGCCCCCGCCGCGCTCGAGGGGACGATCCAGAACGACGTGCTGAAGGAGTTCATGGTCCGCAACACCTATATCTACCCGCCCGCGCCATCGATTCGGATCGTCGCCGACATCATCACCTACACCGCCGCGCACATGCCGAAGTTCAATTCGATCTCGATCAGCGGCTATCATATGCAGGAGGCGGGAGCGACGCAGCTCCAGGAGCTGGCGTTTACGCTGGCCGACGGCATCGAATACGTCCGCGCCGCCCAGGCGCGCGGGCTCGACGTCGACGCCTTCGCGCCGCGGCTGAGCTTCTTCTTCGCCATCGGCATGAACTTCTTCATGGAGGTCGCCAAGCTGCGTGCGGCGCGCACCCTATGGGCGCGGATCATGGCGAACTTCGGCGCGAAGGACCCCAAGTCGCTGATGCTCCGCACCCATTGCCAGACGAGCGGCGTCAGCCTGCAGGAGCGCGACCCGTACAATAATGTCGTCCGCACCACCGTCGAGGCGCTCGCCGCCGTGCTTGGCGGGACGCAGTCGCTCCACACCAACGCGCTCGACGAGGCGATCGCGCTGCCAACCGACTTCTCCGCCCGCATCGCGCGCAACACGCAGCTGGTGCTGGCGGAGGAAACCGGCGTCACCCGCGTCGTCGACCCGCTCGGCGGCTCGTACTATGTCGAGGCGCTGACCGCCGAGTTGGTCGACAAGGCATGGGCGATCATCGAGGATATCGAGGCGCGCGGTGGGATGACCGTCGCGGTGGCGAGCGGCTATCCCAAGCTCGCAATCGAGGAAGCCGCTGCCGCAAAGCAGTCGGCGGTCGATCGCGGCGAGACCGTCGTCGTCGGGGTCAATAAATACCAACCCGCGACCGACGACGCGATCGACATCCTCGACGTCGATTCGGAAAGCGTCCGCGACGGCCAGATCGCGCTTCTCGCTCACGTCCGGGCAACGCGCGATTCGGCCAAGGCCGAGGCCGCGCTCGATGCGTTGCGCGCCGGGGCAGCGGGGGACGCCAACCTGCTCGCCCTCGCCGTCGACGCGGCGCGCGCGCGGTGCACGCTCGGCGAAATTTCGAGCGCGATGGAGGATGTCTTCGGGCGCCACGTCGCCGTCGTCCGCATGGTGTCCGGCGTCTACGGCGCGGCGTATGGCGGCGACCCCGGCTTTGCCCGTGTCCAGGCCGGAATCGCCGCATTCATGGTGCGCAAGGATCGCCGCCCCCGTGTGCTGATCGCCAAGATGGGGCAGGACGGCCACGACCGCGGCGCGAAGGTTGTCGGCAGCGCCTATGCCGACATGGGGTTCGACGTCACCGTCGGCCCGCTGTTCCAGACACCGAGCGAGGCAGCGGCACTCGCGGTCGCCGAAGACGTCGATATCGTCGGTGCCTCATCCCTCGCAGCGGGGCACAAAAGCCTCGTCCCCGAATTGATCGCGGCGTTGCGGGCGGCGGGCCGATCCGACATTCGGGTCGTCGCCGGGGGGGTGATCCCGGCGCAGGATTATGACTTCCTCCGCGCCGCCGGGACGGCGGCAATCTATGGTCCCGGCACCAACCTCGTCACCGCCGCCGCCGACCTGCTCCGCCTCCTCGGCCACAACCTGCCGCCCGAGGGGCTGGACGACCTCAGCGAGGCGGCGGAGTAAGCGTCACCCGTGACTTTCGGCCGCGGCTATGACATAATTAATGTCGACACGCGGGGGGCGAGATATGCGCCAGACGGTGCTGTCAAACTAATCGCTACTTGTTTCCGCTGAACACGACTTGGGCCAAAACATCGCGTTTCAGACGGCGAGCGACTGACCTTGCCCCTGCCTGACGTCTC
>JAYTXW010000352.1:0-12052 GCA_043742745.1 Sphingomonadaceae bacterium | reverse complement strand
TCCCCGCGCCACCGAAGCCTGCGACCCGCTCACATCGCCGACCGGCAAGCCGGGTCGGAAAAGCCCCGGCGGAAAGGCTCATGAATAAGACGGGCTAGCCGGGTTTTCGGGCGCTTCAACCGCGACGCCGGTCACGTCAGCGCAGCGCAGATTTTCGCTGTCCTACACCCGCTCGTTCCGGCTAGCGTGCGACAATGATCTACTATCCGCTCCGCTCAGTCGATCACCATAATCGCCTGTCCGGCTATCGACGATTTCTCACTGGCCCACGTTGCCGGCTGCCCGTAGTGCGACCTGCGTCACCTTCTCACAGTGATTGTGCCAGCATGGTTGGCCGATGACGGACGTGGGCGGCGATGTTGCCGGCATCTTCATCGGTCGCGGCGAATCCGGCGTAGATCAGACGCTCGTCCTCCGCCGCGCCAACCGCCACGGACTGATTGCCGGGGCGACGGGCACCGGCAAAACGGTGACGCTCCAAGGCCTCGCCGAAGGGTTCAGCCGTGACGGCGTCCCCGTGTTCATGGCCGACGTCAAAGGCGATCTCGCCGGAATGGCGATGGCCGGGACCGCCGACGCCGCGTGGACGCGCGCGCGGGCCAAGGAAGTCGGCCTCGCCGACTATCGCTTCGCCGCATGCCCGGTCGTATTCTGGGACCTGTTCGGAACGCAGGGCCATCCGGTACGAACGACGGTAACCGAGATGGGGCCGCTCCTCCTCGCGCGCCTCCTCGGCCTCGGTGACATCCAGACCGGGGTGCTAGCGGTTGCCTTCAAATATGCCGACGATAACGGCCTCGCGCTGCTGGACTTCAAAGACCTGACGGCGGTGCTCGCGTGGTGCGCCGACAACGCCGGCGACCTGCAGGCGAAGTATGGTAACGTCGCACGCGGGTCGGAGGGAGCGATTCAGCGCGCGCTCCTCCAGCTGGACAGCCAGGGCGGCAGCCACTTTTTCGGCGAGCCTGTACTCGACATCCACGACATGATCGCGCTCGACGACACCGGGCACGGCCAGGTCAACGTCCTCGCCGCCGACCGGCTAATGCAATCGCCGCAACTGTACGCGACCTTCCTGCTATGGCTGCTGAGCGAACTGTTCACCGTCCTCCCCGAGGTCGGCGACCCTAAGAAGCCCATCCTTGTCTTCTTCTTCGACGAGGCACATCTGCTGTTCGATGACGCACCGAAACCGCTTCTCGACAAGATCGAGCAGGTCGTCCGGCTGATCCGCTCGAAGGGCGTCGGCGTCTATTTCATCACCCAGAATCCGATCGACGTCCCCGACACTGTCGCAGGGCAGCTTGGCAACCGCGTCCAGCACGCGCTTCGCGCCTACACCCCGCACGATCAGGCGGCGGTGCGCGCCGCGGCGACGACCTTCCGCGCCAACCCCAAGGTCAACGTCGCCACCGTCATCACCGAATTGAAGGTGGGCGAGGCGCTCGTGTCGCTCCTCCAACACGACGGCGCGCCGTCGCGCGTCGAACGGACGCTCATCGCTCCGCCGGGGTCGCGCGTCGGCCCGATCACCGTGGCCGAGCGCAAGGTGATGATCGACACGTCGCCGGTCGCGGGCAAGTACGAGGCGGTGATCGACCGCGAGAGTGCTTACGGAATCCTTAACGCTAAGTCAGCGGCGGCGCAGGCTGCAGCCGATGCTGAGGCGGCGAAGACCGCCGAAGAGAAAGCCGCCGAGATTGCCGCAACAGCCGCAGCAAAGGCCGACGCGGACCTCGCGCGCGCCAATGCAACGGCAGCAAAAGTTGCGGCCAAGCCAGCGCCGATGTCGATGACCGAGAAGATCGCGCTATCCGCTGCACGGTCGATGGCATCGTCGGTTGGGCGGCAGGTCGCCGGCAGCCTTGGCCGGTCGCTCGGCGGGGCGATGGCGGGGCGGGTCGCGGGCAACGTCGGCAGCACCCTGCTGCGCGGCATCCTCGGCAGCCTGTTCAAATAAGGGAAGCCGATGACAGCCTCGCGGGCGCTTACTTCGCTTACTTGTTCATCTTCGCGGGCCGCGCGCCCTTACCCGTCGATGGCGACCACGGCCTTCTTGGCGTCGAGGGTCTTGGCGGGAGCGGCCATCAACTCGCGGAGGAACGCGCCCTTGTTGACCGTCGGCGTATCGGGGTCGCCCGCCGACGAGCGGATGTTGGGTTCAGGCTTGGCGGCCTTCGCCTTGTCGAGCAGGTTGGTCTCCGCCGGGGACTTCGGGGTAATCTTGACCCCAGGGCCAAACAACGCCTCCGCCGCATTGGTCTGAGCATCGTCGGCTAGAGCGCGTGCCGCACCCGGTTTCGGCGGGGCAAGGGCGAAATCGGGCGGGACGACGAGCGGCGCGTTGCGGCTGATGGCGAACTCGTCGGGCGCGTTGCGGTTCGACAGGCGCTCGCGGTGGTGCGCGCACCCGGCGGCGGCGACGGCGATGAGCAGGATCGGCCACGACTTCATGATGGTACTCCTAAACGGGTTTCACCGAGGGCGCGAGAACGCTCCGCAGCAACAGCACGGCGACGCCGCAGCTTATACCCGCATCGGCGACGTTGAAGATGTAAAAATGATGGTCGCGCCAGAACAGGTCGATAAAGTCGACGACGTAGCCGAACCGTGCCCGATCGACGATATTGCCGAGCGCTCCGCCGAGGATCAGCCCGAGCGCCGTCACGTCGACGCGATTTCGCTCGCGAGTGATCCACCACGCGACACCGCCAGCGATGGCAAGGGTGACGGCGACGAGCAGCCATTTCTGGGTATCGGTCTGCGCCCGGAACAGGCTCATCGACACGCCGGGGTTGGGGGCCCACATAAGGTCGAAGAACGGCAACACCGCCACGACCCCGCGCGCCTGAAGCTCGAGGACGTGCGTCACCCAATGCTTCGACACCTGGTCGACAGCGAACACGATCGCCGCGATGCCGTAACCGAGTCGGATCATCCGACCACCTCGGCGCAGCGCCCGCAGAGCCCCGTTGCAGACGCAACGTTAGGGAGATGACGGCGGCACCGGTCGCAGCGTGGGAGGTCGGTCACAGTGACAGTGACCAGTGCCCCGGCAGGGAGCGCCGGGTCGGTTGCCAGCGTCACGCCCGCAACGATCGCCAGTTCGGCGAAGTCGACGCTCGCGATCAGCGCGGCCTCCTCGGGCGCGGCAGTCAGCAACAGATCGGCCTCAAGACTCGACCCCAACGTCTTAGCCTTGCGCGCCGGTTCGATCGCCAGCGTCGCCAGCCCGCGGACTGCCCGCAGCCGCTCCCACCGCTCCCCCAATGCATCATCGCGGTACGTCGAATAGTCGCCCCACGCCTCCAGATGCACGCTCGCCGCATTCGGAAAGCGCGTCCGCCACACCTCGTCGGCAGTGAACACCAGCATTGGCGCGAGCCACTTGGTCAGCGCATGGAACAGCGTGTCCATCACCATTCGGCACGCACGGCGCTTAGGGTTGGACGCGGCATCGCAGTAGAGGCTGTCCTTGCGGATATCGAAGTAGAACGCCGACAGGTCGCTCTGCGCGAAGGCGTTCAACGCGGTCATCATTGGCGCGAAGTCGAAGTTGGCGACGTGGCCGCGCAGCTCGGCGTCGAGCTCGGCGAGGCGGTGGAGGACCCAGCGTTCGAGCTCGGGCATCTCGGCGACCGGCACCCGCTCGGCCTCATCCCACCCGTCGAGCGCGCCGAGCAGGTAGCGCAGCGTGTTGCGCAGCTTCCGGTAGCTGTCGGTCGTCCCGGCGAGCGCCTCCTTGCCGATCTTGACGTCGTCGAAATAGTCGATCGACGCGACCCACAGGCGGAGGATGTCGGCCCCCTGGGCTTCGCTGATCGCGATTGGGTCGACGACGTTGCCGACCGACTTCGCCATCTTCTTACCAGCCGCATCGAGCGCCATCCCGTAGGTCAGCACCGCCCTGTACGGCGCGACCCCGCGCGTGCCGCAGCTTTCGAGGAGCGACGACTGGAACCAGCCGCGATGCTGATCCGACCCTTCGACATACAGGTCCGCCCGCGTCCCGACGCCGTAACGCGCCTCGACGACGAAGGCGTGGGTCGAGCCGCTGTCGAACCAGACGTCGAGAATGTCATCGATCCGTTCATAGTGCGCCGGGTCGCGATCGGGCCCAAGGAAGTCCGCTGGGTCGGTCGCCCACCACGCATCCGCCCCGCCCGCATGGATCGCGGCGACGATGCGCCCGTCGACGGCGGGGTCGCGCAGATACTCGCCGGTCCGCCGGTCGACGAAGAGCGTGATCGGCACCCCCCACGCGCGCTGGCGGCTGATGACCCAGTCGGGCCGCCCGGCGACCATCGCGGTGATTCGGTTGCGCGAGCGCTCGGGTACCCAGCGGGTGTCGGCGATCGCCACGAGGGCGGTGGCGCGGAGGGTATTACTGCCCTCCCCCGCGCTGGCGGGGGAGGCGAGAGACGCCGCGCTGGCGGCGGCCCGGGTGAGGGCATCGTCAGAATGAGACGCGGTGCCTGCGGAGACGTTGCCCCCTCCCGGGCCGTGCGAAGACGCACGTCTCTCGCCTCCCCTGCCAGCGCAGGGGAGGGAAGAAAGAGGCCGGTCCATCGGGATGAACCATTGCGGGGTCGCGCGGAAGATCAGCTTGGCGTGGCTCCGCCAGCTGTGCGGATAGCTGTGCTTATAGTCGGCGCTTGCCGCGAGGAGCGCCCCGGCGGCGCGGAGGTCGGTGCAGATCAGCCCGTCAGGGGCGTTGAACTTGGCGTTGATGACGCTGCCCTGCCCGCCGAGCCAGCCCCAGTCGGCGCGGTACCGCCCGTCGCCCTCGACCGCGAAGATGGGGTCGATGCCGTTCGCCTTGCACAGGTCGAAGTCGTCCTCGCCGTGGTCGGGGGCCATGTGGACCAGCCCCGTCCCCTGATCAGTCGTGACGAATTCCCCGGCAAGGAATGGACGGGGTCGCGCGAAGAAGCCGCCGAGCGCGTGCATCGGGTGGCGGGCGATGGCGCCGGCGAGATCGGAGCCTTTGATAATGCGCCGCCCTTGTCCGCCCTGAGGAATGATTTTCGTGCGTCCGATGAAAGTTTCCGGGAACGGGCGCAATTTGTCGTCCAACAGCGCCGCAGCAACGAGGAACCGGCGGCCATGCTGCCGATGACTGTCTTCCGGAAGAGCAACCCCATCGTACGGCCCCGACCCAGCGACCTCAAACAGAATATATTCAACCTCTGGCCCGTACGCGATCGCCTGGTTGACCGGGATCGTCCACGGGGTCGTCGTCCATATCACGGCGATCGCGCCCACGAGTTCGGGTGCGTTCGAGCACTCGACGATCTCGAAGCCGACGTCGATCTGGGTGCTGACGATATCTGCGTATTCGACTTCGGCCTCGGCCAGCGCGGTCTTTTCGACCGGGGACCACATCACCGGCTTGGCCCCGCGGTAGAGCTGCCCGCTCGCGGCGAACTTGAGCAGTTCGGCGACGATGGTGGCCTCGCTCGCGAAGTCCATCGTCAGGTACGGGTCGGCCCAGTCGCCCATGACGCCGAGCCGCTGGAACTGCCAGGACTGGCGCGCGACCCAGTGGCTTGCGTACGCGCGGCATTCGGCGCGGAACGCGGTTGGCGGGACGTCGTCCTTGTTGAGCTTCTTCGCGCGATATTGCTCCTCGACCTTCCACTCGATCGGCAGGCCGTGGCAGTCCCAGCCGGGGATGTACGGCGCGTCCTTGCCGAGTGCCGACTGGCTGCGGACGATCAGATCCTTGAGGATCTTGTTCATTGCATGGCCGACGTGGAGGTCGCCGTTGGCGTAGGGCGGGCCGTCGTGGAGGATGAATCGTTCATGCCCCGCGCGCTGCTGGCGAAGCGTGCCATACACATCCTCCGCCGCCCAGCGCGCGAGCCACACCGGCTCGGCCGCCGCCAGCCCCGCCTTCATCGGGAAGTCGGTCTTCGGCAGGAAGACGGTGGCGCGGTAATCTCTAGCGGGCTGGTCGGACATGAAGTATCGCGTCTAACCGGCGCTGGGCCTCGGCGCAATCGCCAGTGCGGCGCGGGCGGCGTCGGCATCGCGCGCGATCTGGGCAGTCAGCGCGTCGAGGCCGTCGAGCTTCCATTCGGGGCGGAGGAAGGCGACCAACGCGACCTCGACCTCGCACCCGTACAGGTTGCCCGACCAGTCGAACAGATTGACCTCAAGGAGTTCGAGAGGCGGCTCGATCATCGGGCGGATGCCAAGGTTGGCGACGCCGTCGATCCAGTGCCCGTCAACCCGAGCGCGGACCGCATAGACGCCATACGCCGGACGGAGATACGCACCCAGCGCGACGTTGGCGGTGGGGAAGCCGAGGGTGCGCCCGAGCTTGGCGCCATGCTCGACAACGCCGTAGATCGTGAAGGGCCGCGTGAGGAGAGCCGCCGCGCCGACTGGGTCGGCGGCCTGCAACAGGGCGCGGATGCGGGTCGACGACAGGATGCCGGTGGCGTCGGTAACGGCGGGGACGACGCTCACGGCGATGCCATGCGCGGCTCCTATCGTCGCGAGCATTGACGTGTCGCACGACCGCTTCGCACCGAAGGTGAAATCCGCCCCACTGACGACTGCCTTTGCGCCGATCACGTCGGCGAGCCAGACGCGGACGAAGTCGGGACCGGACAGCGCGGCGAAGGCAGCGTCGAACGGGAAAACGATCGTCGCGTCGATGCCGAAATCTTCGAGCAGGTCGAGCTTCTGGTCGGTCGTCGTCAGCGCGAACGGGGGAGCGTTGGGCCGGAAGGCGCGCGCCGGATGAGGGTCGAACGTCGCGACCAGCGCTGGACGGCCCGCCTCGCGCGCCGCCGCGAGCGCCGCGCCGACGACCGCCTGATGCCCCCGGTGGAAGCCGTCGAAATTGCCGAGCGCGACGACGCCGCCACGTAGAGCTTGCGGCACCGCCCCGCCGAACACCCGCTCCATCAGGCCGGCACCATTCCCGCGCGCAAGGTCCGCAGCACGTTGCCACCCATGATCTTGACGATCTGCGCGTCATCGAAGCCAACATCGAGCAGCGCCTGCGTCACCGCGTTTAAGTGCGCGGTGTCGAACCCGGTTGTCACCGACCCATCGAAGTCCGACCCCAGCCCGACATGGTCGATGCCCATGATGGCGACCGCGTAGCGGATCGCGCGCGCGGTCGCCGCCGGGGTTGGGGCGCAGACAGCGGCGTCCCAATAGCCGATGCCGATGATGCCGCCGTTCTTCGCCAGCGCGCGCAGCTCGTCGTCGGACAGGTTGCGGTTGGTGGCGCACGTCGCCTTGACCCCGCCGTGGCTGACGACGACGGGGCGGGTCGCGACGCGCATGACGTCGGCGAAGCACGCATGGCTGCAGTGGGCGAGGTCGACGATCATGCCGCGCCGCTCCATCTCGGCGACAATGGTCGCGCCGAACGCGGTCAGCCCGCCCTTTGCGATGCCATGCATCGACCCGGCAAGTTCGTTGTCAAAGAAATGCGCAAGCCCGATCATGCGAAAGCCGACGTCGTAGAGGATTTTGAGGTTGGCCGCCTTGCCCTCAAGGTTCTGTGCGCCCTCGACCGACAGAACGGCCCCGGTAACACGCTGCCTCGCCGCGCGGTCGCGGAGCAGCCGGTCGAGGTCGCCCGCCGAGCGGACGATGCGCAGCGTCCCGTCGCTCGCCGTCTCGGCGCGGCGCAGCTTTTCGGCATGCCACAGCGAGCGCTCGAGAAGCGATCCCCACGTCCGCACCGGCTGCAACTGCGCGATCGCGAGCAGGGTGATGTTGTCGGTGTCGGCCCCGTTGCGATCGTAATTCTGCCCCTTCGGCGTCTTGGTCACCGAGCTGAAGACCTCGAGTGCAACGTTGCCGTCCTGCAGCCGCGGCAGGTCGACCTGCCCTCGCGTCGCCCGCTCGTCGAGCGCGCGCTGCCACAACATAGTGTCGGCGTGCATGTCGGCGACCGTCAGCGTCGCGTGGAGAGCGAAGGCGCGGGAGGACACCGGCCACGGCCCGCCAACGACCTTGTTCATCCCCCGCTCGGCAATGCCAGGGGCGAGCGCGAAGAACGCGACCAGCGCCGCGACAACGACTCCGGCAATCCAGCCTGCGGTCCGCATCCTGCCCCCCGTCAGCGCCGTTCGAGCGTGACGAAGCTGTACCCCGGCGCGTCGCCGTCGCCAGCATGATCGTCGCGCGCAGTTTCGACCCAGGCGGCGGCGTCAAAAGCAGGGAGGAACGTGTCCCCCGGCGGCGATGCATGAACTTCGGTTAGATAGACGCGCGTCGCGAGCGGCAACGCCACCGCATAAATCTCCGCACCGCCGATGATCGCAACCTCGGTTACGGCACCGGCGGCGGCCAGCGCGGCGACAAAGTCGAGCTTGACCGTTACCCCGTCCACCGTCCAGCCGCCGCGCGTGAGGACGATATTGTGCCGCCCCGGCAGCGGACGCCCGATCGACTCGAAAGTCCGTCGCCCCATCACGATCGGCTTGCCCATCGTGACCGCTTTGAAATGACGGAGATCGGCCGGAAGGTGCCACGGGAGCCCACCATCCCGCCCAATGACGCCATTGTCGGCGCGCGCAACGACCATCGTTATCGAGGGTTTCATACTGCAACCGGGGCGGCAATCTGCGGCTGCGGTGCATAGTCATCGACCGCGAAATCGTCGATTGTGTAGTCGAAGATCGTCGACGGGCGACGGAGCAGGCGAAGCCTGGGGGCTCCTGCGGGGGTCCGCGTCAGTTGCTCGGTCACCAGGGCCTCATGGTTGAGGTAGAGGTGGCAGTCCCCCCCCGACCAGATCAGCTCGCCGGGTTCGAGGTCGGATTGGGCGGCAAGCATCGCAATCAGCAGCGATGCCGCGAAGACATTGAACGCGAAGCCAAGTCCCAAATCGCATGACCGCTGCCACAGCATACCCGACAGCCGACCACCATTTACGTGAAATTGATACGTCATGTGGCATGGCGGCAGCGCCATCCGGTAGAGGTCGGCGACGTTCCACCCAGTGAAGATGTGGCGGCGCGATGCGGGGTTTGCCCGCAGTCCGTCGACGAGGGCGGCGATCTGGTTGACCCCCGGCGCGCGTTGGAAGCTGCCATTCCCGTCCGCCGTAAAGGTCGGCCAGTCGACCCACTGCTTGCCGTACACCGGGCCGAGGTCGCCCCATTTTACGGCGAAGGCCTCGTCGGCGACGATGCGCGCCTCGAAGTCGTCGCGGCTGATCGCCTCGCCGGTTTCGCGGACGAAGCGCGCGAGCGGCCAGTCGGTCCAAATATGCACCCCCTGCGCCACTAGGAGGCGGATGTTCGTGTCGCCGCTGAGGAACCACAGCATCTCACGCGCCGCCGTCTTCCAGAACACGCGCTTGGTCGTCAGCAGCGGCACCGCGCCGCCGCTCAGGTCGAAGCGCATCTGTTCGCCGAACAGGCTCCTTGTGCCAACGCCCGTCCGATCGACGCGGATGTCGCCGGTCGTCCAGACGCGGCGCACAAGGTCGAGATATTGCGCCTCGTAATGGCTCATGCGGCGAGGCGAGCGATCACGGTCTCCGCCTCGGCGACGGTGCGGGCAACGATCTCGGCGCACGACAAGATTTCGGTGATCGCGCCGCCGCCCTGCCCCGCCGCGAGGCACTGCGTTGCCGGATCGACGCCGTCTACAACCCCGGCGATCGGCCCGAGCAGCCCGCGCTGCGCCGACTGAGCGACCTGTGCCATAAACGGGAGCGGCTCGGCGTTACCGAATTCGCGCGTCGTATCGTTGGCGATTGCCCGGAGTGTCTTGCCGGTGAAGGCGCGGCTGACGACGGTGTCGCTTTCACTCATCGCGACGATTGCGTCCTTATACGCCTGCGCCGCGTGTGCCTCGATCGAGGCGATGAATCGCGTCCCCATCCACACGCCTGCACAACCCAATGCCAATGCCGCAGCTAACCCGCGCCCGTCGATGACCCCACCCGCCGCGATCACGGGCACGTCGACCGCGTCGACGACCTGCGGCCACAGCGCGACGCTCGCGACCGATCCCGTGTGCCCGCCCGCCTCGGTCCCCTGCGCGATGATAACGTCACACCCGGCTTCCGCCGCCTTGACCGCGTGGCGAACCGACCCCGCCATGCACATGACGACGACGCCTGCCGCCTTAAGTTCGGTGATGATCGCGACCGGTACGCCAAGTCCGGCGATGAACGCCTTCGCTCCCTCGGCGATGATGATCTCGACGCTGGCCGTCAACGTGTCGGGCTGCGCGGTGAGGAGGTCAACGCCGAACGGCTTGTCAGTCAAGTCCTTGACGCGCCGCATCTGGTCGCGGATCGCGCGCGGCGGCAGGCCCGCCATGCCGAGCGAGCCGAAGCCCCCCGCCGCGCTCACGGCGGCGCACACTTCCGAGTATGACACACCGCCCATCCCCGCGAGGAGGACGGGGTGCTCGACGCCAAGGAGGTCACAAATCGGAGTATGCAATCTCTGACGCAGGGTCACTCCGCCGCTTCCAGCGCGCCCCAGCCGAGCATCGCCTTGACTTCGAGGAACTCGGCGAAGGCATGGTCGCCCCATTCGCGCCCGTTGCCCGATTGCTTATAGCCGCCAAACGGGGCTGTCAGGTCGCCACCAGCGCCGTTGATGAAGACCTGCCCTGCGCGGAGCTTCTTCGCCACCGCATGGGCATGGCCGATCTCGCCTTGGACATAGGCCGCGAGGCCATAGACCGTATCGTTGCCAATGCGCACCGCTTCGTCCTCGTCGGCGTAGGGCAGCATCGTCAGGACCGGGCCGAAGATTTCTTCGCGCGCGATCGTCATATCGTTGGTGACGTCGGCAAAAACGGTCGGCTTGACGTAGTAGCCGGTCTCCAGCCCTTCGGGCTTGCCGACGCCGCCGCTAACAAGCGTCGCGCCTTCGTCGATGCCCTTCTGGATCAAGCCCTGGATCTTATGCCACTGCGCCTCGCTAACGACCGGGCCGATCTTGGCGTTGCCGTCAGGTGGCCCAACGGTGACACCCTCGGCGGCGGCAGCGGCGATCGTTTTGGCCGCCGCCATCTTGGCCGCAGGGACGAGCATCCGCGACGGCGCGTTGCACGATTGGCCGCTGTTGTTCATCATCGACACGACGCCGCGGGTGACGGCGGCGTCGAGGTCGGCGTCGTCGAGGACGATGTTCGGCGACTTGCCGCCAAGCTCCTGCGCAACGCGCTTGACCGTCGGCGCGGCGTTTTTGGCGACTTCAATACCGGCGCGGGTCGAGCCCGTGAAGCTGACCATATCGACGTCGCGGTGCGACGACAGCGCCGCGCCGACCGTCGGGCCGTCGCCATTGACGAGGTTGAACACCCCCGCCGGAACACCAGCAGCGTGCATGACTTCAGCCCACAACTGCGCGCTGAACGGCGCGATCTCGGACGGCTTCAACACCATCGTGCAACCGACCGCGAGGGCGGGAACGACCTTGCACGCGATCTGGTTGATCGGCCAGTTCCACGGCGTGATGAACGCGCACACGCCGATCGGCTCCTTGTTGAGCATCGTCGTCCCGCGATGTTCCTCGAACTTATACGTTTTGAGGACTTCGATCCCCGTCATTAGGTGGCCGACGCCGATCGCCGCCTGCGCCTGCATCGCAAGCCAATGGGGGGCCCCCATTTCCTCGGTCACAGCAGCGGCGATGTCGGCATAGCGCTTCTGATATTCGGCGACGATGTTCTGGAGCAGCTCGATCCGGTCCTCGCGGGTCGTCGTCGAAAAGGTGACGAAGGCTTTCTTCGCGGCGGCGACGGCGGCGTCGACATCGGCGGCGGTGCCCATGGCGATGGTGCCCGCGACAGCTTCGGTCGCGGGATTGATGACGTCGAGCCGGGCGTTGCCGAGGGGGGCGACCCACGCGCCGCCAATATAGAATTTAGTGTAGTCGCGCATCCAAAAGGCTCCCGATTCTAGGTTCACGACACACTAGCGCGACTCAGCTTGGAATGTCCCGCACGAAGTTCGTGTTTATGACAGCATGTCGCGGACGAAATTGGCCAGACCCAGCTGACGTTTGCGCCGTAGCCGCTCGGCCTTCAGGATTGCGCGGATTTCACCGAG
>JAYTXW010000351.1:0-3278 GCA_043742745.1 Sphingomonadaceae bacterium | reverse complement strand
CGATGGCAACGGCAGCGGCGACGACGGCCGATCCCCTGCGCGCGCCCCAGCGCGCCTCCTTACACGACCGCCTGTTCGCGACACGGGCGCTGTCGCTTGCGCTCGCCGCGCCGCTGTCCGATGCCGATGCCAGCGCGCAATCGATGCCCGATGCGTCGCCGACGAAATGGCATCTGGCGCACACGACGTGGTTCCTCGAAACCTTCGTCCTGTCGACCGTCCCCGGCTACCGCGTCTTCGACGACCGCTTCGGCTTTTTGTTCAACAGCTATTACGACGCGGTCGGCGCGCGCCATCCCCGCGCCGAACGCGGATTGCTGACCCGTCCGACGTTGAGCGCGGTCCTCGACTGGCGCGACCATGTCGACGCTGCGCTCGACGGCGTCTGGCACCGGCTCAACGGCCCCGCGCGCGACCTGATCGACCTCGGCATCGCGCATGAACAGCAGCACCAGGAATTGTTGCTGACCGATATCCTCCATCTGTTTTCGCGCAATCCGCTGCGCCCGGCGCTGTACGACGCTGCGCCGATATCGCCCGTCACTCCCGACCGCAGCGATACCCACCACCGTGGCGGGGTCTATCCGGTCGGTCGTCACGGCACCGGCTTCGCGTTCGACTGCGAAGGCCCGTCGCACGACGTCCTGCTGCAACCCTATCGGCTCGCCAACTCGTCCGTCACCAACGGCGACTGGGCCGCCTTTATCGCCGACGGTGGCTACCGTACGTCGTCGCTGTGGCTGTCCGACGGCTGGGCGTGGGTCCAGCGCGAGGGCATCGCCGCACCGCTGTATTGGGATAGCGACGGCGGCCAGTTCACGCTGTGCGGGACGGTCGAGCGCCACGCCGACGCACCCGTCGCGCACATAAGCCATTATGAGGCCGATGCTTTCGCGACCTGGGCAAATGCGCGCCTGCCGACCGAGTTTGAATGGGAGGCGGCGGCGGCGGGCACCGACCCCGCGGGCGGCAACCAGCTCGACGGCCCCGGCTGGATTGCGCCCGTCGGCGGGACGAGTCTCTTCGGCGACGTCTGGTGCTGGACGGCGAGCGCCTTCCTGCCGTACCCGCGCTTCCGCGCAGCAGCGGGGGCGGTGGGCGAGTATAACGGCAAGTTCATGAGCGGTCAGATGGTCCTGCGCGGGGCGTCGTGCGCGACCCCGCGTGGCCATAGCCGATTGAGTTTGCGTAACTTCTTCCAGCCGCACCACCGCTGGCAGTTTGCCGGACTGCGGCTGGCGAAGGACGTTTGATGCTCGACCTCGCTCCCGACGCCGCCGTCGATAACGACTTCGCCACCGCTGTGCTTGCCGGCCTGTCCGCCCCACAGATGGTCGTCCCCGCCCGCTTCTTTTACGACCGCGCCGGGTCCGAACTGTTCGAAGCCATCACCCGCCTCCCCGAATATTATCCGACCCGCACCGAAATCGGCATCCTCGCCCGCCACAGTGCCGACATCGCGCGCATCGTCGGCACGGGCCGCGCAGTGATCGAATTTGGCTCCGGGTCGTCGGCGAAAACACCGCCATTCCTTCGCGCCGTTGTCGCGTCGGCCTATGTCCCGATCGATATATCGACCGAATTTCTTGCCATGGCCGCCGCTGACCTCGCCGCGAAGCTTCCCGGCTTGCCGGTGCTGCCGCTCGCGGCCGACTTCACGCGACCGCTGACGCTCCCCGTCAATGTCATGGCGCGACAAAAGCTTGGTTTCTTTCCGGGGTCGACGCTCGGCAATCTTGGCCCGGTGGCGGCGGTCGACCTGCTCCGCGCGTTCGGCGACACGCTTGGCGACGCGAGCTGGCTCGTGATCGGCCTCGACCTGCACAAGGATATTCAGATCATCGAGGCGGCGTACAACGATACCGCCGGAGTCACCGCCGCATTCAACTTCAACGTGTTACGCCGCATCAACGCCGAACTCGCCGGAACGATCGACCTTGGCGCATTCGTTCACGACGCCCATTTCAACGCCGACCTCGGGCGGATCGAAATGCATTTGCGCGCGGTCCGGGCGACCGAGTTCACCGTCCTCGGGCGACGCTTCGCGCTGCCCGCCGGGGCGACGATCCACACCGAGAACAGCTATAAATGGACGCTCGACGAGGCGCGGTTGCTCGCCCGTGCCGGCGGCTGGACCCCGGTCGAAGTCTGGACCGACGCCGCGCATTATTTTGCCGTCCATCTGTGGCGGCGCGACGCTGCGTCCATCGAACCATGATTGACGAAGCGGGTCCGCCGTTTCTACAGACGATAGTGTATTCCCTGGGAAAGCGAACGCAATGAAGGTCCTCGTCCCCGTCAAGCGGGTGGTCGACTATAACGTCAAGGTCCGGGTCAAGACCGACGGCAGCGGCGTCGAGCTGGACAACGTCAAGATGAGCATGAATCCGTTCGACGAGATCGCCGTCGAGGAGGCGATCCGGCTACGGGAAAAAGGCGTCGCGACCGAAATCGTCGTCGTGTCGATCGGCGTTCAACAGTGTCAGGAGACGCTGCGGACCGCATTGGCGATGGGGGCCGACCGCGGCATTCTCGTTGTGACCGATCAGGCGACCGAATCGTTGATGGTCGCCAAGGTCCTGGCGAAGATCGCCGCCGACGAGCAGCCGGGCCTGATCATCCTCGGCAAGCAGGCGATCGACGACGATGCCAACCAGACCGGCCAGATGCTGAGCGCGTTGCTCGGCTGGCCGCAGGGGACGTTCGCGTCGAAGCTGACGGTCGAGGGTGACTTCGTCACGGTCGAGCGCGAGGTCGATGGCGGGGCGGAAACGGTCAAATTGAAGCTGCCCGCCGTCATCACCACCGACTTGCGGCTGAACGAGCCGCGCTATGCCTCGCTGCCGAACATCATGAAGGCCAAGGCAAAGAAGATCGATCCCAAGACGCCCGCCGACTACGGCGTCGACCCGACGCCGCGCCTGACGATCGTCAAGGTCACCGAGCCGTCGAAGCGCACCGCCGGGGTCAAGGTCAAGACAGTCGATGAACTCGTTGATAAACTGAAAACTATGGGAGCGATCGGATGAGCGTTCTAGTTCTTGCCGAACACGACAATGCCGTTCTGAAGGACGCCACGCTGGCCGCTGTAACCGCGGCGGGCGAGCTGGGCGGCGAGGTCCATCTCCTCGTCGCGGGTGACGGCGCACGGACGGTGGCCGATGCAGCCGCGAAGGTTGCCGGTGTCAGCAAGGTGCTGCTCGCCGACGCGCCGATCTACGGCCATGCGCTGGCCGAGAACCTGGCCCCGCTCGTCGTCGAATTGATGAGCAATTACA
>JAYTXW010000350.1:0-2917 GCA_043742745.1 Sphingomonadaceae bacterium | reverse complement strand
GCCGCGCCGTGCGCGACGATCAGGTCGAACGGACGCCCGGCCTCAACGGTCAGTGGGAGCGCCGCCCCGCCCGCCCCGCGTAACTCAATGTCCGCAGCTAAGTCGTGCCGACCAACCCCAGTCACGGTATAGCCGCGTGGGTCGGCGACGATCGCCGCCTCGGTGCCGGTTGCGATTGAGCGATCGGCCGCGGCCGCGATCGTTGCCGCGAGCCGCCGCGCTTCGACCTCGACCGGGTCGCCGCGCCGGGGGCCGAGCGACAGCAATGTCGCTCCCGTCGCGATTGCGATCACCGCGAGGACAATGAGCATTTCGAGCAGCGTCAGTCCGACGTTATCGCTAACCAGACAACGCACCACGCTACCGCGGCAACGGCATGCGACGGTTTGCATGGTCAATGTCCGCTATCGTGCAGGTCGGCGTCGACCCCGTCGCCGCCCGGCTTGCCGTCGCGGCCGAGTGACATCAGATCGAATCCGGCACCGCCCGTACCCGGCGTCCGGTAGACATACGGGTGACCCCAAGGATCGGTCGGGGTCTGTGGAAGGTAAGCGTCAGCGGGATAGGTCGTCGGCACCGGCGCGGTCGACGGTCGGATGGCAAGCGCGGCGAGGCCTTGCTCGGTTGTCGGGTAAGCACCGTTATCGAGCCGGTAGATTTTGAGCGCCGCGCCGATCGATTTCATGTCGGCCTGCGCCACCGTCACCCGCGCCTGATCGGGCCGACCAATGACGCTGGGGACGATCAGCGCGGCGACGAGAGCGATGATCGCGAGGACGACGATCATCTCGATCAGCGTCAGGCCGATCTCATGGTCGGAAACCTCGGTCTGCGCAGCGTCGCGGCGGCGGCCAACGCGCGACCGCAAGCGGATTGGCTCCTTCACCGAAATTGTCAGCGCGTCCATGCCGTCGTATAAATCAGTATCGACTAAAAGCCATTGGGCCGACGGACGAAAACGACCAAGGTGGAGCTGATGCCGCTGGATTCGCCTATCTCGATCGCTCCCGCCGCCGCGATGGCGTGCGGCGTGTGGCGCCTTAACGAAGATACGCTCGTCATGGTCGAGCCATGGGACGTCGGCCCGACGGTCGTCCTTGTCCCCACCGAAGCGGTGCTGCTGCTCGCGGTCGATCTCCCGCTGGCGAGCGCGAGCCAGCGCCGTGCTGCGCTGCCGTTCGCGGTCGAGGACCGCATCGCCGATCCGCTCGACACGGTCCATATCGTCCTTGGCCAGGCGATCAGGCCGCAGACGTATCTCGCCGCCGTCGTGCGGCACGATCTTATGGCGGAGTGGGTCGCGATCCTTGCCGCCGCCGGGCTGAGCCATGCGCGGATCGTCCCCGACGCGCTCGCCCTTCCGGTTCCGCCGGTTGGCAGTTGGAACATCATGGGCGACGGTGATCGGATCGTCGCGCGGACCGATTCAGGGACCGGCTTCGCCGTTCCAGCGGCGCGGTTTGCGGCGCTATGGGTGGCGGGCGGATCGCTGCCATGTGCGGTGTTCGGCGCGGACGTCGGCCTCGACCTGCCGATGGCGACGCTTGCCGATACAATGCCCGACCTCGCTCGTCTCGTTAGCCCGCCGATTGACCTGCGGGCGGGGCCCTATACTGCACCTGCGCGCGCTTTGCCGCGCGTTTTGCGTCGCGCGGCGGCGGTCGTCGGGCTTGGCCTCCTCGCGCACACCGCCATTCTCGCGACCGACGCCCACGTCCTCGGTAACCAGGCGGCCGCGCGCCGGACGGCGACCGAGGCGTTGTTGCGCGCGACTTTGCCCGGGACGCCACTGTCGGCCGATCTTGACCGGCTGTTGCCGGGCAGTGGGAGCCGCGGGCAGTTATTACCGTTGCTGGCGCGTGTCGCGGTGGCGCTCGATCCCGTTGGTGAGCTGGCCTGGACAAAGCTCGGCTGGTCGGCAGCGGACAACAGCCTGACGTTAGGAGTCGAGGCGGGCGACATCGGCGGCTTGCAACGCGCCCAGGCCGCACTCACGGCCGCAGGTCTCGCGCCCGTTAGCGGGGCCGTGACGGCGGGCCAGGGCCGCGCGGTCGGCGACTTGATCGTCCGCGCGGGCGCGACATGAGGCTCGATTTCGCCGCGATGCGACCAACGATCCTGCTGCGCTGGCGCGAGCGCGTTCTCGAGGCGGCACGGCCCGAGCGCGGCACGGCGTTTCGCGCGGGGGCCACCCAGTGGTGGGACGACCGGAGTCTGCGCGAACGCTGGCTGCTCGGAGTGCTTGCGGCGGTCGCGATCATCGTCGGCCTCGACCGGCTCGTATGGCACCCGCTCGACACTGCGCGGGCGGCGGCGCTCACCGAGATCGCACGCGACGACCGCATCGCCGCACAGCTTCGCGTCGCCGGCCCCGATGTGGCGCGGATCGCTGCCGCGCGGACGGGAACACTGTCGACGCTGGTGACCGACCGCGCGGCAAAGGCTGGGCTGACGATCGCCCGGATCGAGCCGCAGGGGACGAACGTCGCGGTCAGCCTCGAAGCGGTGGGCTTCGACGCGTTAGTCGACTGGCTCGCCGCCCTCGACCACGACGCCGGGGTCACCGTTGTCGACCTGAAAGTCGACCGTCGCCCCGACCCCGGCATTGTCACCGTGCAAGTGACACTGACCGAGCGATGATCGACGACCTCGCCATTCCCGCCGCGCCGCTGCCCTACACCTTCGCGCGGCGTCACGGCGTCGTCGTCGACTCCGCCGGATGCGCCAGTCACCGCGCCGGAATCGCGCTCGAGGTGCTGGTCGAGGTGCAGCGGCGGTGCGGCGACACTCTAGTGTTTGCCGCCGTCGACGAAGCGACGTTTGAGGCGCGGATGCGCGCCCTGTACCGCGACACCGCGACCGATGCCGCCGATCTCGCCGCGAGCGGAACGGACCTCGCCGCGCTCGCCGACAGTGC
>JAYTXW010000349.1:0-2579 GCA_043742745.1 Sphingomonadaceae bacterium | reverse complement strand
GTCGAGGTCGCGCGGGCGGATGAAGGCGCGCAAGGTGCCGCAGCCCGGCGCGGCGTCGCGCCATGTGTCGATGTTGAGGTCGAGGACCGCGAGCGTCGCCGTCGGGTATTTGACCTCGACCTCGTGGCGGAGCGGATCGGCGTCGGGGGTAATAAGGAGGAGCAGATCCTCGAGCCCCGGATTATGTCCGATGAGCAGCGCGGTGGTCGCGCTTGCCTCGAAGCTCTGGACGATATCGAGCAACGTCATCGCGCTCGCCAGATAGATCCGCGCGTCGAACATCGGCGCGAGGCGCTGGCGGAGGCCGTCTTCGACACCCTCGATCGTCTGGCGGACGCGCACCGCCGGACTGGCGCGGACGTGATCGAAAACGGCACCGTCGTCGCCGAGCCGCTCGTCGCGCAACCACTGCCCGATCCGCGCAGCAGCACGGCGACCGCGTCCGTTCAACGGGCGGTCGAAGTCGCGTTCGACGGGGTCGTTCCACGTCGACTTTGCGTGGCGCAGCAGGGTCAGGGTCTTCACGCACGTGTCCCTTGTCGCGAGAACGTGCCGTAGCGATCGCGCCGACGTGTGACAATCCGGGTCATACGGTGACTCGCAGATTAACACCGGCGGCAACGACGGCGACGGCGGTGTCGAGATCGACGCGGTCGACGCGGGTTCCGGGCGGGAAGGCAGCGAGCAGGCGCGACGGGACGGCAGGGCCGATCAGGACGAAGGTGCCGTGGTCGTCGGCGCGGCGGATCAGGCGGCCGAACGCCTGGGCAAGGCGTCCGCCGGTGACGAGGTCGTCGTAGGCGGCACCGCCAAAGGCGGCGCGGCGGGCGGCGTGGACGACGGTTGGGCGTGGCCACGGGACCCCCTCCATGACGACGAGGCGCAACGACTGACCGGGGACGTCGACGCCGTCGCGGAGCGCATCGGTGCCGAGCAGCGACGCCCTTGGTTCGGCCCGGAAGATGTCGACGAGGGTGCCGGTGTCGATCGGGTCGACGTGCTGGGCGAGGAGGGGCAGGCCAGCCTTCGCGAGCGGATCGGCGATGCGGGCGTGGACCGCCTTCAGCCGGGCGATCGCGGTGAACAGCCCAAGCGTGCCGCCGTCCGCCGCCTCGATCAATCGCCGATAGGCGCCGGCCAACGCGGGCAAATCGCCGCGCTTGATGTCGGTGACGATCAATACGCGCGCCTGGGCGGCATAGTCGAACGGGCTGTCGACGGCGAAGCGGTGCGGTGGGAGCGCAAGGTGCGCGGCCCCGGTCCGCACGGCGGCGCTTTCCCAGTCGAGCCGGGGATCGTCGTACCGCGCGCCGCGGAGCGTGGCCGAGGTAATCGCGATCCCGTGGGCAGGCTCGAACACCGCCTTCGCCAGCGGGCGCGTCGGGTCGAGCCAGCGGCGGTGGACGCCGATGTCGTATTCGCGCCCCTCGACGCGGTCGACGGCGAACCAGTCGATGAAATCGGGGTGCGCCGCCCCGCCGAGCCGTGCGAGCAGCCCGACCCACGCCGCGAGCAGTTCGCCGCGCAGCCGCAACCCCGCCGCTGCCCCCTCGACCCGCGCGCGACCGGGGCCGTCGAGCCAGTCGGGCGGGTCGTCGAGCACTGCGACCAGCCGCGCCTCGAGCGCCGCCAGCGGACGGGCGAGCGTCTCAAGCGCCGCCGCCGCCGCCAGCGCTGCGTCGACGACGGCGGGCAGGACCTCGGCGACTTCGGTCTCGAGACCGTAGCCGGTGTCGCCGTTCTTTTCGCCAAGACTTTTCCCCGGCGCGCGCGCGAAGACCTGCGCGCGGACGGCGGCGAGGAGAGTTTCGACCGGCCCGTCGGGGGTGCCCGCGACCAGCCGCCCGCCCCAGCCGTCGCCCGGCAGTGCATGGGCGGCGCGCGTCGCCGTTTCGAGCGCCAGTGCTCCATCGTCATCGTAGCCAGCGAGATCGGACAACCGCGCCGCCAGCCCACGCCGCCGCCCACGCGCGTTCTTTTCGGGGCCGAGCAGCCAGCGACGCAACTCGATTGCCTCGTTGCCGGTCAGCGCGACGGCAAAGGTCGAATCAGCGGCGTCGAACAGGTGATGGCCTTCGTCGAAGACGATCCGCGTCATCGCCGCGCCCTCGACGCGCCCGCGCACGGCGTTGACCATGACGAGGGCGTGGTTGGCGATAACAAGGTCGGCGCGGGCGCTCGCGCGCTGGGCGCGTTCGATGAAACACGTCCGGTAGTGTGGGCAGCCGGCGTAGACGCACTCGCCGCGCCGGTCGCTGAGGCCCGCGAGCGCGGCACGCCCGAAAAGCGTCGTGAGCCATCCCGGCAGGTCGCCGCCGACCAGGTCGCCGTCGCGGCTGTACTCGGCCCAGCGCATCGCCAGTTGCGCGAAGATCGCCGCGCGCCCGCCGAAGCCGCCCTGGACCGCGTCTTCGAGGTTGAGCAGGCACAGGTAATTCTCACGCCCCTTGCGGACGACGACCTTGGCCGCCTTGGCGACCGGGTCGGGGTAGGCGCGCGCGGTTTCATGATCGAGCTGGCGCTGCAACGCCTTGGTGTAAGTCGACAGCCACACTGTCCCACCGGCGTTCGCCGCCCAG
>JAYTXW010000348.1:0-1706 GCA_043742745.1 Sphingomonadaceae bacterium | reverse complement strand
ACATAAATCTTTATACCGGTGCGCATGCTCGAAATATCGCACGATCCAGCACCAGCGGGAATCCCGAAACGGACTCCTTCGTCCCAATCAGACCACTAGTGTGGGCCTGTTCGTCAGGTTTTATTCGGGCGCGATTGCCACTGAGGTATTTAGCGCTTCGCGCCGGGAGGTGCCGAAAGCCGTCCCTTGGCAGGATACGCTGGCCTCCTTGAAGAATGACGAAGTCACAATTCTGCGCTGAGGAACGACCGCTTACTACCCCATAGCCGTCATGCCGCCGTCTGCCAGCATGACGGTTGTGTCGTGAGCGCCCGCTCACAGCATTTTCAAACACTGTGCTCGATTGCAAGAGCCCTTCGCCCCCTTTGCCAGCGCTGGCGTTGTCCGTCGCCCCCTCGCCGCCCGCCGCGCGCGCGCCTACGTTGCCGCGATGGACCTTGCTGCGATCATCGTTGCCGTTCTGCCGCACGGCGAGCATGGGGCCGTCGTTCGCTTGCTCAGCGCCGACGACGGGCTGGTCGCGGCCTATGTTCCGGGTGGGCGGTCGCGGTCGCAGCGGCCGGTGTTGCAGGCGGGGAACGGGGTCGCGGTGCGGCTCAAGGCGCGGTCGCCCGGGGCGCTGCCGACCGCCGCCGTCGAGCTGGTGCGCGCGCGGACCGCCCTTGCGACCGGACGGGCGACGGCGGCGGCGGTCGAGTATCTGACCGCGTTCGTCGCGACCGTGCTCGACGACGGAGTGGCAGTGCCGCGCCTGTACGCGGCGCTCGACGGGGTGCTCGACGCGATGGCGATGGCTGACGGGGCGGCGCAGGCGCGCGTGTGGCAGGCGGGGGTCGTGCGGTTCGAGCTGCTGCTGCTCGCCGAGCTCGGCTTCGGGCTGGATGTGTCATCGTGTGCGGCGACCGGCGTGGCGGCGGCGGACGCCGACCTCGCCTTCGTCTCGCCGAAGTCGTCGCACGCGGTTGGGCGCGCGGCGGGGACGCCCTATGCAGCGAAGTTGCTGGCGCTGCCTGCGTTCCTCGTCAACGGCGGCGCGGCGAGTGCGGGCGACATCGCGGCGGGGTTCCGGACGACGGGCTGGTTCCTCGAACGCGACGTGCTGGTCGGGCGCGCGGCGACGCTGTTGACGGCACGGGCGCGGTTGGTCGACGTTATCGCCCGGGCGTGAAAAGACGACGGCGGCACCGGGCCGCCGTCGCCATTCCGTCACGCAAACGAGCGGTCAGGCGTCAGGCGCAGACGGTGACCATCCGCCGCCGCCGCAGCGCGCTGCCGGCCAAGCCGAAGCCGCCGAGCATCAGCGCCCATGTCGCAGGCTCCGGGACCCCCGGCGTCGCGTTGGCAACGCCGCCGCCGCCGACCGTCAGGCTATACTGGCTGCCGAGTTCGGGATCGAGGGTGACCAGCGGGTCGATGAAGGCGAACGCCGTTCCCGCGCGCGTGCCGAAGCGGTCGGTATAGTGGGTCCGTCCGGCAAAGGCATCGGCTTCGAGGCTGATATAACCGATGAAGTCGAGCGCGCTGCCGCCGGCAAAATCGGTCGCCGAACGGACGCCGATTCCAAGGCTGAAGCTGCCCGAGCCGCACGTCAGCCCGATCTCATCGCAGCCCGACGAGAACGTATTGTCATAGTTGCCCACCCCGGCGCTGGTTCGCGCGTGGACAATCGCCAAGGCGGCGCCACTTTGCGACGTCGTGTAGTTGCC
>JAYTXW010000347.1:0-3353 GCA_043742745.1 Sphingomonadaceae bacterium | reverse complement strand
GACGTCGGCGGTGGTGCCCAGCAGCAGGCCGTTCTGGCGCAGGAACGGCGTCGCGTCGGGGCGGCGGACGGTGCGGAAATGGGCCCGATCGCGCGTCAGCCGCTCGGCAAGGGTCGCGGCGGCGATCTCGGCGGCTTCGGGCGTCGCGCCATCGACGACGACGGCGATCAGGTCGCGGTTCGCCGGGAAGCCGGTGTCGAGGGCGATCTCGTCGCGCCGCCAGTCGACCGTCGGCGCGATCAACTGCGCGGTGTCGGTCGACATCGCGAAATTGGTCGCCGCGAACCACCCCGCCGCCAGCACGACGATAAGCGCGGCGGCGACCACCGCCCACGGACGGCGGACGGCGATCGCGACGGCGGCGGGGACCGGTTTGAACAAGCGGGCGACGTTCCTGAAAAATATTGTCTTCGCCTTCGCGGGGATGACAATCGAGATCAAGCCTGGACGCGGAAAACACGACAGAACGATGGCGTGGGAAGCAAGCGGTACTCAAAACAGCGGTGTCATGCTGGCCCGCGCCAGCATGACTCGCGTTGGGCGCACGAATCCCGATTGCCTCGTCCCCCGCTTTCGTCGCACCTTCGCCGCGAAACTTGAAGGGGCCCACACATGATCCACCGCCTGCTGGGCGCGACCGCGCTTTACCTATGCGCCGCGACCACGTTGACGTTATTGGCCGCCGCTGCGTCTGCCGCGCCGCTGACCCCGGCTGCCCTCGAAGCGAAGTTTGACGCCGGCGTCAGCAGCGCCGACCAGATGGCGTGGCTGAAGGACTTCACCTCCGCGCCGAACCACGTCGGCAGCGTCCACGACAAGGTCATCGCCGACAAGACGCTGGCGATGTTCAGGGAATGGGGCTGGGACGCGCATATCGAACAATTTGACGTCCTCTACCCGACGCCGATCACCACGACGGTGGAAATGGTATCGCCGCAGCGCATCGTTCTTGGCGGGCAGGAACCGGCACTCGCCGAAGACTCGACGAGCGGCAACACCAGGGATGCGCTCCCGCCCTATGTCGCGTTTCAGGGCGACGGCGACGTCACCGCCCCGCTCGTCTACGTCAATTACGGCCTGCCCGACGACTATGCGGCGCTCGCCCGGCGCGGTGTCGACGTGACAGGCAAGATCGCTATCGCCCGCTACGGGGCCGGGTGGCGCGGCCTCAAGCCCAAGCTCGCGCAGGAGCACGGCGCGATCGGCTGCATCATTTATTCCGATCCGCAGCAGGACGGCTACGGCGACGGCGACGTCTACCCCAAGGGCGGTGCGCGCCCGGCGTTCGGCGTCCAGCGCGGGTCGGTCGCCGACATGACGACCTACCCCGGCGACCCGACAACGCCGGGCGTTGGCTCGGTTCCCGGCATGACCGGGCGGCTGACGCGGGCGCAGTCGACGACGATCCTCAAAATCCCGACGCTGCCGATGTCGTACGGCGACGCGACGAAGCTGCTGTCGGCGCTCGCCGGTCCGCCCGCGCCCGATAGCTTCAAGGGCGGGCTGCCCATCGCCTATCACGTCGGTGGCACCGACGCGGTTAAGGTCCACCTCGCGGTCAAATCGGACTGGTCGCTCAAGCCGCTGTACGACGTCGTCGCGACGCTGAAGGGCGCGAAGCACCCCGACGAATGGGTCGTCCGCGGCAACCACCACGACGGCTGGGTGTTCGGCGCCGCCGACCCGCTGTCGGGCAATGTTGCGATGCTGTCGGAGGCAAAGGCACTGGGCGCGCTCGTCAAATCCGGCTGGCGGCCCGACCGGACGATCGTCTATATCAGCTGGGACGGGGAGGAGCCGATGCTGCTCGGCTCGACCGAATATGTCGAAACCCACGCCGCCGAATTGCAGGCGAAGGCGGTCGTCTACATCAACACCGACGGCAACGAACGCGGCTTCTACCGCGCCGGGGGCAGCCACGAATATCAGCACCTCGCCAACGCCGTCGCCGCCGATGTGACCGACCCGCAAAGCGGTGGGTCAATCCTCGCCCGTGCGCGGGCCAAGCTGCTCACCGATGCCTATGACGGCCATGGGCGCGGCGACGACGCGGCGGCAGCGGCGGCGGAAAGCGGCGGCGACCTGCCGATCGGCGCGCTCGGGTCGGGGTCAGACTATTCGTCGTTCCTCCAGCACCTTGGGCTGCCGACGCTCGACATTGCCTTTGGCGGCGAAGGCCAGTCGGGCGGCGTCTACCACTCGATCTACGACAGCTATGACCATTTCACCCGCTTCGACGACCCAGGCCTGAAATACGGTGCAGCGATGTCCAAGACCGTCGGGCGGCTCGTCCTGCGGATCGCTGACGCCGACACCCCGCCGGTGCGCTTCGCCGACTTTGCCGACACCGTCGCCGGGTATGCGAAGGAGGTCCATAAGCTTGCCGACGACCGCCGTGCGAAGGACGCGCGCCTGCCGAAGTTGACCGCCTCCTTCGCCGCCGCAAGCGACCCGCTCGATCATGTCGGCCCGCCCGCGCCAGTGGCGCCGACGCCGTTCATCGAACTCGCCCCGCTCGACAACGGCGTGGCGAAACTGTCGGCGAGCGCCAGGGCGTATGACGCCGCCTATGCCGCCAGGGGTGCGTCGCTCACCCCGGCGGCGCGCGCCAAACTCAACGCGACGCTGCGCGATATCGACCAGCTGCTCCTCGATCCGACGGGCTTGCCGTCGCGGCCGTGGTACAAGAACCTCGTCTACGCGCCCGGCAAGTTCACCGGCTATGGTGCGAAAACCCTCCCCGGCGTCCGCGAGGCGATCGAGGAACGCCGCTTCGCCGACGCTGCCGACTATGCCGGACGGACGGGGGCGGTGTTGACGAACTACGCCGCCCGGCTGGATGCGGCGACGGCGATCATTGGCAAATGACGCCGACGACCGACTTCGCCACTTTCGAAGCGCTCGACATCCGCGTTGGGACGGTCGTCACGGCGGCGGCGTTCCCCGAGGCGCGCAAGCCCGCGATCAAGCTGACGATCGACTTCGGCCCCGACATCGGCGTGAAACGGTCGAGCGCGCAGATCACCGTCCACTACACCCCAGAGGAATTGGTCGGGCGGCAGGTCGCGGCGGTGGTCAACTTCGCCCCGCGGCAGATCGGCAAGTTCCTGTCGGAAGTGCTGACGCTGGGATTCCCCGATGAAGGCGGGGCGGTGGTGTTGGTCGCGCCGGGGCATACCGTGCCCAACGGCGGACGATTATTTTAACGCCCCCGTCTAAATCCTTCCCCACTGGGGGAGGTGGCGCGCCCTTGCGCGACGGAGGGGGCGGCTGGGCAGGATCGCCGCCGCCCGGGCACCCCCTCCACCATCGTGCAAGGGCGATGGTCCCCTTCCCCCGGCGGAAGGGGAATT
>JAYTXW010000346.1:0-4314 GCA_043742745.1 Sphingomonadaceae bacterium | reverse complement strand
AGGCGCTGATCGCCCGGCTGTCACCGACCCACCCCGCCAACATCGCGCTCCACAACGACCTGCTGGTGGCCCCGATTCGGCCGCTCGGGGCGACCGCCTAAGCCACCCGCGCGATCCAGTCGTCGCCGACGCGCTGGAGGATGTCGAGAGGGACCCGGCCGCAATTCAGCACCGTGTCGTGGAACGCCTTGATGTCGAAGCGCGGCCCCATCGCCGCCTTCGCCTTGGCGCGGATGCCGGTAAATACCGTGTGGCCGAGCTTGTAGCTGCACGCCTGCCCGGGGTTGGTGCAGTAGCGTTCGACCTCGCGGGTGGCGAAGCCGCGCGCTTCGCCTTCCGCCTCGACGAAATAGTCGATCGCCTTTTCACGGCTCCAGCGGAGATGGTGGATGCCGGTATCGACGGCGCAGCGGTTGGCGCGGAACAGCTGGAACTTGAGATAACCAAGGCGCCCGAGCGGGTCGTCGTCGTACATCCCGATCTCGTCGGCGAGCTGTTCGGCGTACAGCGCCCAGCCCTCGCCATAGCCGGAGAAGCCGCTCGCCTTGCGGATCAACGGCAGTTTTGCGTTGCCAAGCGCAAGGCCGCCCTCGAACTGGTGCCCCGGCAGGCCCTCGTGGAAGACGGTGGTCGACAGGCAGAACTTCGGCCATTCGGCGCTGTCGTGCAGGTTGAAATAGACCAGCCCCGGGCGCGACCCGTCGAGCGGCGGCGACTGGCTGAACGCCGACGCCGCCCCCGCCTCGGTGGCGGCGGGAACGCGGCGGACCTCGAACTTATAATCAGGCATCCGGTTGAACACACCGGGCAGCTTGGGGCGGATGTCGGCAAGGCGCTTGTTGCAATAGGCGATCTCGTCGGCCTTGGCGGCGTCGGTATTGGGGTAAAGCTGCGACGGGTCGGCATAGAGCGCCGCCATCCGCGCGCCGACCGTCCCCTTCGTCATTCCCTGGGCCTTGAGCAGGCCGTCGAGCCGCGCGCTGATTTCGCGCGCTTGGGCGAGGCCGATGTCGTGCACCTCCTGCGGCGAATAGCGGGTCGTTGTCGTGTTATGGAGGGCGACGGCGTAGAACTCGGCCCCCCGGCGGAACTGCCAGACACCGGCGTCGTGCGTGGCGTGCGCGCGCAACGCCCTGACCTCGACGCTCTGCCGCCGGAGCGCGGGGAGGACCTGGGCGGTGTAGATTGCGGCGGCGTCGCGGCCATAACGGTCGCCGAGGCCCTTTGCCTTGGCGCGGCGGTCGAGCGAGGTGACGACGAGCGCCGCATCGGCCGGTACCAGCAGCGCCGTCATCTGTGTCAGCGTCGTTTCGAGGAGGAAGTCGGGGGGCGACACGCCGATCGTTGCGTCGTGCTTCATGCGGTCGGTTTGAGCATCGAGTTGGCCCGCGAACGCCGTCAGCCGCGACAGATAGGCGTCGGCGTCGGCGGCATTGTTGACCGGGTGCTTCGTGTCGAGGAAATCGGGGACCGACTGGTACGCGCCGGTCTGCTGGCTGACGACGTAGGGCGACGGGCCGTAGCCGCCGCCGCCGAAGTCGAACGCCTGGACGGCGGCCGCCGAGTCGCGGGTGTATTTGACGACGTCATAGTCGAGCTTGTCGGTCGCGCTGAGGCGGCTGCGGTCGATCATCGCCAGCCGTCGGAGCTGGTCGCGGGTCGCTGCCTTGTCGGCGGCGCGTCCGGCGTCGGAGGCATCGCTCAGCTTGCCGCGCAGGTCGGCGCTGACGCGCGTGTCGAGGCCAAGTTGGGTCGCGCTTTCGGGGCGCTGGCGGAGGCCCTCAGCGAAGAAAGCGTCGAACAGTGTGGCCAGCTCCGGGTTCTCGCCGGGCACGGGCGCCGCGATGGCGGGGAGGGCGGTCGCCGCACCGGCGGCGGCGGCGGTCGTCAGGAAGGCGCGGCGGTCGAGCATCGGAATTCCCCTGTAGGTCTTCTCAAATCATGAAGCGGCTGGATTTATTGGGCAATCAGTCCGGTTGCCAACACGAAGTTCAAACGAAGTTCACGCTGACGCGCATGGTTTGGCGAGTTCCGCTGGTCCCAACCGATCGACGACGGCGGCGATTGGCGAAGCATGTGGCCAGCCGCGGGCACGGTAAAGGTCATACTAAAGTCACGCCGACGCAAAAAATTCTTTTTCTGTTTCCCGCCCCGCGCGGCGGTCGCGGAGGCGCTGGCGAGGGGGGAGCGGCTGATCACGAATCGAGCCTAACAAATGACGGACGTGTAGGACAGCAGGGTCCTACACCGCGCATCACCCCTCACGGGATCGATGCGGTGGGTGCCATTTCTGGCGTCATTGGCGCTTTCGATCGCACCCCGTCATCCCCGATTTCGTGGGGATGACGGGTTGCGGTCAAGCGCTGCTCCCCGCCTACCGCCCCGCCTGCAGCCGCCCGCGCGCGATCGCTTCGTTGAGCAGGGCCGCCGCGCCGTCGGCATCCTTCCATTCGCCGATCGACACCCACTTGCCTTTTTCGAGGTCTTTATAATGCTCGAAAAAGTGCGCGATCTGCTCCTTGAGCGACGGCGGCAGGTCGTCGGGTGACTGGACGTTGGAATAAAAGGGGTGGAGCGCGTCGACCGGCACGGCGATCAGCTTCTCGTCGCCGCCGCTTTCGTCCTCCATCACCAGCGCACCGATCGGGCGGACGCGGCACACTGCGCCGGGAACGAGCGGCGTCTGGCCGACGACCAGCACGTCGATCGGGTCGCCGTCGGCCGACAGCGTGTGCGGCACAAAGCCGTAATTGCCCGGGTAGAACATCGCGGTGTGGAGGAACCGGTCGACGAACAGCGCGCCGCTCGCCTTGTCCATCTCATACTTGACCGGCTCGCCGCCCATCGGCACCTCGATAATGGCGTTGACGTCCCACGGCGGGGCACGACCGATCGGAATCTTGGCGAGGTCCATGGTTTCTCCTATGTGCTCGATGCTCGATACCGCCGCTGTGTGAAGGAATCCACCATGTCCGATCCGGTCGTCATCCTATCGTTCGCGCGGACCCCGATGGGCGGGTTTCAAGGCGCGTTGAGCGGGGTGTCGGCGACGGCGCTCGGGAGCACGGCGGTCCGCGCGGCGGTCGCGCGGGCGGGCGTCGCGGGCGACGACATCGACCAGATCATCATGGGCTGCGTCCTCCCCGCCGGGCTGGGCCAAGCCCCCGCGCGGCAGGCCGCAATTGGCGCGGGGCTGCCGCTCGCGGTCACCGCGACGACGGTCAACAAGATGTGCGGATCGGGGATGCAGGCGGCGATCATGGCGTATGACGCGCTCGCGGCGGGCAGCGCCAAGATCGTCGTCGCCGGGGGCATGGAGAGCATGTCGAACGCGCCGTACCTGTTGACCAAGCATCGCGGCGGCGCGCGGATCGGCCACGACGCGGTCAAGGACTCGATGTACCTCGACGGGCTCGAGGACGCTTACGACCCCGGCAAGCTGATGGGATCGTTCGCCGAAGACAGCGCGCGCGACTATCAGTTCACCCGCGTCGAGCAGGACGACTACGCCCTCGAATCGCTCCGCCGCGCCACCGCCGCGATCAACGGCGGGGCATTCGCCGGGGAGATCGTTGCCGTGCAGGTTCCCGGCAAAGGTGGCCCCGTCGCGGTCGACACCGACGAGCAGCCCGGCAAGGCGCGCCCCGACAAGATCCCGACGCTCAAGCCCGCGTTCGCCAAGGATGGGACGATCACGGCGGCCAACGCCAGTTCGATCAGCGACGGTGCGGCGGCGCTGGTGCTGACCCGCGCGAGCGTCGCGCTGGCGAAGGGACTGACCCCGGTTGCGCGCATCGTCGCCCACGCCGCCCACGCCCACGAGCCAGGCAAGTTCACGACCGCGCCGGTGCCCGCGATCCAGAAGGTGCTCGACCGCGCCGGATGGTCGGTCGCCGACGTCGACCTGTTCGAGGTCAACGAGGCGTTCGCTGTCGTCGCGATGATCGCGCAGCGCGATCTCGGCATCGACCGGGCGAAGCTGAACGTCCACGGCGGCGCCACCGCGCTTGGCCATCCGATCGGCGCGAGCGGCGCGCGGATCATCGCGACGCTGATCGCGGCGTTGCAGCGGACGGGTGGCGCCAAAGGCGTCGCCGCGCTGTGCATCGGCGGCGGGGAAGCGACGGCGGTGGCGGTCGAGCTGGTCTGACGCATCAGCCGTCGAGCGCGTGCGTCACCGCCCGGCTGATGCGGTGGAGCGCGTCGGCGATCGCCGTGGCGGTGGACCCGTGCTGGCCGGTAACCCACGCGTCGATGATCGCAATCTGTCCATTTGCGAGGTGAGCGGCGGCGATCGGGGCGGGCAGGAGCGAC
>JAYTXW010000345.1:0-6654 GCA_043742745.1 Sphingomonadaceae bacterium | reverse complement strand
CCGACAAGCCGCAGGGCGGCGGCGGCACGGAGCGGGGTCAGTTTGTCGAATGGCGCATCTGCCAAATGGTATTCGGTGATGGGCGCCGCCGCGACCAACGCCGATGGGACCGACAGCGCCATCCGCAGCACGGCGTCGGGCGGGGCCATGTAATAGGCCCCGGTCCATTCGATCAGGCGGCGGAGCGGGGCGGTGACCGGGGGCACGGCGAACGTCGCGGCGACGGCGCGGAGCTTGGCGTCGGGCACCTCGCGCGCGGCCCAGCGATCGGCCTCCCACACGACGCCAACGATTCGTCGCGGCCCTAGAGGCACCTCAACGATGTCCCCGGGGTCAAGCATCATCCCGTCGGGCACCGCATAATCAAGCGCGCCGAGGCCGTGCTGAAGAACGAGGACGCGGACGCGGGACATTGCCCCGACATAGGTTGCCGCACCCGGAACGCCAGCGCCGCGTGACGGTTTACTTGCAACGAAGGAGAGCGAGATGGCCGAGAAAAAAGGGCATGGCAGCGCGGCGGCCCAGCGCGCAAATGCCGCAGCAGCGACGGACGGCGAAAAGAACCCCCGCAAGTCGAGCGCCGCGCAGAGCATCCTCGGCAAAAAGGGCGCGGCGGTAGCGAAGAAGAAGTAGAGTCACCAAGACATTGTTTGGGACGACGGTTACGGACGACTACCGCTGGATGGAGACGGCGACCGGTTGATCGCCCAGAGCGGCCACAGCAGTTTTCCGATCGGCGAGTATGAATTTCCGGGCATCCAGACGACGCCGGGGTCCGACATCGCCGTCGCGGTGCTGTTCAACGGCGTCCAGCGCGAAATAATGGCGTACACGGCACCAACCGCCCACGTCCTGGCGGGCACCGCGACGTGCCACAAAGTATGCGACCGCAGCGACAATATCACGGGCCTCGCGGTCGTTGCTGATGATCTATACCTGCTCGCCAACACCGGCGCGATCCGTGGGCGGGTCATCAAGATCCTTGCCCACGCGCCCGAGCTCAAGACGGCAAAGACGGTCGTGCCGATGGGTCCGCCCGTCGTCGCATCGCTCAACGCGGCGCGCGACGGCGTCTACGCCACGACGATGGACGGCGGCATCCAGCGCCTCCGCCGGACTGGGCGCGACGACCGCGTCGCCGACGTCGCGCTGCCGTACGACGGCAGCATCGTCTATGCTTATGGCGACACCGGCAGCGACAGCATCCTCTTCAATCTGACCGGGTGGGTCGAGCCAGCGGGCATCTGGGCAGTCGACGCGGCGACGCTGAAGGCCACCGACACCGGCATCAATGCCGAACACGGGATCGGCTCGACGCGCAGCCAGACCGACGAACTCCAGGCCGATGAATTTGCCTTTGTCCTGTGGCAGGTGGGGGTGGCGGGGTTCCAGTCGCCGGGGTAAGGCGAGCCTTTCCGGAGGCCGCCATGAAATTCTTCGTCGATACCGCTGACACCGCCGAAATCGAAGCGCTCAGCCGCACCGGGCTGCTCGACGGGGTGACGACGAACCCCAGCCTGATCGCCAAGTCGGGACGCAACTTCCTCGAGGTCATCGCCGAGATCGCCAAGCTCGTCGACGGACCGGTGTCGGCCGAGGTCGTGGCGACCGGGGCGGACGAGATGCTCCGCGAGGCGGCGAAGTTACTGACCTTGGGCGACAACATCACGATCAAGGTGCCGCTGACGATGGACGGCCTGCGCGCGTGCAAGACGCTCAGCGACGACGGGGTCATGGTCAACGTCACCCTGTGCTTCTCGGCGACGCAGGCGTTGCTCGCGGCAAAGGCGGGTGCGGCGTTTATCTCGCCGTTTGTCGGGCGGCACGACGATGTCGGCTTCGACGGGATGAGCCTGATCCAGGACATCCGGACGATTTACGATAATTATGCATTCGACACCGAAATCCTCGTTGCGAGCGTTCGCCACCCGGTCCACGTCCTCCAGGCGGCGAAGATCGGGGCCGACATCTGCACGATGCCGCCATCGGTGATCCGCGCGCTCGCCAACCACCCGCTGACCGACCGCGGGCTGGAGGGGTTCAGCGCCGACTGGGCCAAGACGGGGCAGTCGATTGTGTGAGCGAGGCGGCGACGGCGCTCGTCGTTCGCTGGGCTGCGAGCCTCGCCGATATCCGCCGCCTGTCGCCGCTCACGGTCCGCGCCTACGCCGCAACGCTCCACCGCTTCGTTGCTTTCATGGCGATGCACACCGGCGGGCCGGTCGATACGCGCGTCCTGTCGGCGCTGACGTTACCCGACTTCCGCGCCTATCTTGCTTCGCGGCGGAGCGAGGGGCTGGTCAATGCTTCGATCGCCCGCGACGTCGCTGCATTGCGCACCTTCTTTGCCTTCGCGCGCAGCCACGGTGTTACGGGTGATGGTCTCGCCGGTCTGGCGACGCCCAAGCGCGCGGCGCGGGTCCCACGCCCGGTCGCACCCGCCGATGCCAAGGCGCTCATCGCCGATGTCGGTGACGCCGCGAGCGCGCCGTGGGTCGCGGCGCGCGATACCGCGATCCTGCTGCTGTTGTACGGGGCGGGTCTGCGTGTCGCCGAAGCGCTGGCGTTGACGGGCAACGCGCTCCCCCTCGGCGCGACGGTGACCGTCACCGGCAAGCGCGCCAAGACGCGGATCGTGCCGTTGCTCCCCGTCGTCCGCGCCGGGGTCGAGGCGTATGCCGCGGCGTGCCCGTGGCCGATGGCGGCGGCAGCGCCCTTGTTCCGCGGCGTGCGCGGCGCGGGCCTCGATTCGGGGATTGTCCGGCGGACGATGGCGGCGGCGCGGGTTGGTCTTGGCCTGCCCGCGACGGCGACCCCGCACGCGCTGCGCCACAGCTTTGCCACCCACCTGCTCGCGCGTGGGGCCGACCTGCGCTCGATCCAGGAACTGCTCGGCCACGCGAGCCTGTCGTCAACGCAGGTCTATACGGCGGTCGATGCGGCGCACCTGCTCGACGCCTACCGGAACGCCCACCCGCGCGCATAAGGTTCAGCGGCGGTACACGCACAATGAACGATGGAGCCTGAATGAAAGCCGTTGTCGCCTTCGCCCTGTTTGCCGCCAGCCCGGTTTTTGCCGCCCCGGCGACGATCGACGATGTCCGCGCGGCTTTAAAGGCGACGACGACGATGACCGCCGGGTTTACCCAGACGGCGGCGAACGGTGGGACGCTGACGGGCAAGCTCATCCTCGCGCGTCCGGGCAAGATCCGGTTCCAATACGACAAGGCTCCGCTGCTCGTCGTCGCCGACGGCAAACGTCTGAGCGTCGTCGATTACGAGGTCGCACAGGTGTCGCAGTGGCCGATCAAATCGACCCCGCTCGGCGTTTTGCTCGACGCCGATGCCGATCTGGCCAAGTACGCGCGGGTGAGCGGCCAGATGGCGAACGGTGTCCTGGTCGAGGCGCGCGACGCGAAGCACCCCGAATATGGTGCGATCACCCTCGACTTTGTCCGCGACCCTGCCGCCCCGGGGGGGCTGGCGCTGACCGGCTGGACCGCGCTCGACGCACAGAATAATCGGACCGAGGTCGCGCTCAGCGATATCCGCTATAATGTTGCGGTGCGGGGATCGAGCTTTGGCTTCCGTGATCCACGCCCCCACGGCCTGCCGGGCAAAAACTAAACGCTTCGTTCAGCTTGGGTCAATGTCATTGCGCTATACGTGATGGGCGGTCGACACTCGCTGTCTGGAATTTGCCCCTGTTGTTCGGGCACCGGGTTCGATCGCTGCGTGACGAGCGCAAACGGACCCCCGCTCCATGCCCCCGGAGCGGGGGTCTAATTTGTTTGGGCTTAATGTGTTTGGGGTTGGGCACGGGCGCCACTAGATGAACGCCATGAGTTTGACGATCGCCACGTGGAACATCAATTCGGTGCGCTTCCGCCTCGACATCGTCGAGCGTTTCCTCCGTGATCATGCCCCCGACGTGTTGTGCCTGCAGGAGACGAAGGTCGTCGATAACGACTTTCCCCACGCGCTGTTTGAACGGCTCGGCTATGCGCACCGCCTCGTGTGCGGGCAGAAGATGCACCACGGCGTCGCGACGCTGTCCAAGGTGCCGTTGACCGAGGAGCGCCGCTTCGATTGGCAGGATAATGGCGAAGCGCGACACATTGGCGCACGGTTGGCGAACGGGCTGCTGATCGAAAACGTTTACGTCCCCGCCGGGGGTGATCTTCCCGACCCGGTGCTCAATCCGAAGTTCGCGCAGAAACTCGCCTTCGTCGATCGGATGACGCGGTGGTCGGAGGGGCTTCGCGACGACACGGTGATCGTCGGCGATTTCAACATCGCGCCGCTCGAGTGCGACGTGTGGAGCCACAAGGCGCTGTTAAACGTCGTCAGCCACACGCCGGTCGAGGTCAATCGGCTGGGCGCCCTCGCGGCAAGCCACGACTGGGTCGATCTTGGCCGCAAATTCGTGCCCGCGCCCGAGCGGCTGTACACATGGTGGAGCTATCGCAATGCCGATCACACGGTGAACGACAAGGGGCGGCGGCTCGATCATATCTGGGCGTCGCCGGCAACGGCGCGCGCCGCGACGGCGTTCGAGGTTGTCGAGGACGCACGGCTGTGGGGCAAGCCGTCTGACCATATCCCGCAGATCGCGACGTTCGACCTGTGACGATCCCCAGTGCGACTTCCGTGGCGCGCGCCGTCGACGAGTTGCGCCGGGGGCAGATTGTCCGTGTCACCGGGCCGGGCGGCGACCTTGATGTCCTTGCAGTCGAGCTGGCCGACGACGCGACGCTGGCGACGCTGGAAACCGTCGAGCGCGCGGGGCTAATCCTGACCCACCGCCGTGCCGCCGTTCTCCACCTCGTCAACCAACCGGCGGCTGCCGGTGCCGGGGCGGTGTGGGTCGAACGTCCGGCGTGGCTCGACCTTGCCGCCAGCGTCGCGACCGCCGACCCCGGCGACGACCTCCGCCTGCCGTTCAAGGGGCCGTTTCGGACGGTCGATGCGGGAACGCGCGGCGAAGCCGCGGCGGCGGGGGTGCGACTGGCGAAGTTGGGCGGGCTGCTGCCGGCGGTGTTTGCGGTGCCGAGCCGATCAGACGCGCTCACCGTCCCCGCTGCCGCCGTCCTCGCCTACGCCCGCGCCGACCGGCTGCGGATCGTTACCCGGGCACGACTGCCGCTCGACGGCGCTCCCGACACCGAAGTCGTCGCCTTTCGCCCCGCCGAAGGTGGCCCCGAACATCTCGCCCTTGTGATTGGCGCGCGCGGGACGAAGACGCCGGTGCTGACGCGGCTCCATTCGGCGTGCCTGACGGGCGATGTCCTCGGCAGCCTCAAGTGCGATTGCGGCCCACAGCTTCGCGCCGGGATCGCGGCAATCGCGGCGGCCGGCGGCGGGATCCTCCTCTATCTTCAGCAGGAGGGACGCGGCATCGGGCTGATCAACAAGCTCCGCGCCTATGCTCTCCAGGATCAGGGGTTCGATACCGTCGACGCCAACCTGCGCCTTGGTTTCGAACCCGACGAGCGCGACTTCGCGGTGGCGTCGACGATGCTCCGCCTGCTCGGCGTCGGGTCGGTGCGGCTGTTGACGAACAACCCCGACAAGGTCGCGAGCCTTGAGCGTCACGGCATCACCGTTGTCGACCGCGTCGCCCATGCGATGCCGCCGAACCCGCACAACGCCGATTATTTGAACACCAAGCGCGACCGCAGCGGGCATTATCTGTGATCCTTCACGTCGATACCGCTGCGCTGACACTGACCGCCGACGGTGTGTCGACGCCGTGCATCATCGGGCGAACGGGGGCGATCGCCGCCGCCGACAAGCGCGAAGGCGACGGGCACACCCCACGCGGGCGTTTTGCCCAGCGCGAGGTGCTTCTCCGGCCCGATCGCGGACTGGCCGCCCCGACGACCGCGCTGGCGTGGCGCTGGCTGGCCCCCGACGACGGCTGGTCCGATGACCCGGCCGACCCGGCGTACAACACCGCCGTCCGCCACCCGCACGCCTTCTCCGCCGAACGTTTGTGGCGCGACGACGGCCTGTACGACGTCATCGTTCCCCTTGGTTACAACGACGTCGCCCCAGTCCCCGGACGCGGCAGCGCGATCTTCCTTCACTGTATCGAGGCGGGGCACCCGGTTACCGCCGGGTGCGTCGCGGTGCAACGCGAGGCGTTGCTCGCCCTGCTGCCGTGGCTGCGCCGTGAGGATTGGATCGACATCGTATGACGTGGCGTCGCTGGCTGTTCGCCGTCGCTCTGCTCGGGACCTTGATTGCGGCGCTCCTCCCGGGACCACAGGCGCCCGATCTCGGCGCGGGCGACAAGATCAATCATATCGTGGCGTTTGTGACGCTGGCTGTAATCGCCGCCGCAGCGTGGCCGCGGGCCCGGCTGTGGCAGATCGGCGGCGTGCTGTCGGCCTTCGGCGGCGCGATCGAGGGGTTGCAGGCGCTGCCCGCCATCGCTCGCGACGCCGAATGGGCCGACTGGGTCGCCGACACCACCGCTGTCGTCGTCGCGCTGGTCGTCGTTGCCGCCATCCGATGGCTCCGCGCTACTTCGTCCGGGGCGTGAGGATTGCGTCGAGCCGCGCCGGCCCAGTGCCGACGCGCGTGAGGTGGGGATAACGAAGGCCCCCGGTCCATGCGACGCGCACCACCCTGAAACGGTCGCCCGACTTG
>JAYTXW010000344.1:0-1684 GCA_043742745.1 Sphingomonadaceae bacterium | reverse complement strand
GCCGCGATCGCCGCCTGCCGCCACAGCCCGAGGCGGACTGGATTGTCGCGGTCCCAACGGACATTCCAGGTGACGAGGTGGACGAGGTCCTTGATGTCGCCCTGCTCCACCACCAGCGTCCCGTTCATATACCCCTCGCCCGCGCCGATCGCCGGGCCGAGCGCGACCGCGCGCGCGGTCTTTGCGTCGGTGAAGCGGAAGCGGACGGGCTTGATGTGCGGCGACGGCGAGCCGAAGCGATGAACCGTGCCGCGATAGTCGACGATCGTCAGTTCGCCGTCGCGGATCATCGTGTTGAACAGGCGGGTAAGGAGGAACATTTTTGACCCCGGTTTCGCTATCCCGTCATTCCGAAGGCCGGAACCGATGATTCCCAACGCATGAGATCACGACTCCGGGTGCGTACCGAAATGACAGACAAGGGGAATGTTCGGCCAGTCGTTCGTTCGGTTACACAGCGTCAGGCCGCGTGCGTCCACCCCGCCTCCTTTGCGGCCGCGCGGCGGTCGAGTTCGGCGCGGGTCAGCTTCTCGCTCGACGACTTCAACTGGCCGCACGCCGCCATGATGTCGCGACCGCGCGGGCGGCGGACGGGGGCGCTGATCCCGGCGCGGAAGATGATCTCGCTGAACCGGGCGATCCGCTCAGGGTCGGAGCAGAGATAATCCGACCCCGGCCACGGGTTAAACGGGATGAGGTTGACCTTCGCCGGGAGGCGGTAGTGACGGATCAGCCGGACGAGTTCGCGCGCGTCGTCGTCGCTGTCGTTCTTGTCCTTGAGCATGACATATTCGAACGTGATCCGCCGCGCGTTGTTCGCCCCCGGGTAGGCGGCGCACGCGGCGAGAAGCTCGTCGATGCCGTAACGCTTGTTGATCGGCACGATCTCGTTGCGGACGTCCTTGGTCACGGCGTGGAGCGAGACGGCGAGGTTGACGCCGATCTCGTCGCCCGCGCGCGCCATCATCGGCACGACGCCCGACGTGGACAGCGTGATGCGGCGCTTGCTCAAACCTAACCCCGTCGCGTCCATGACGATGCCGAGCGCGGCCTTCACATTGTCGAAATTATACAGCGGCTCGCCCATCCCCATCATCACGATGTTGGTCAGCAAGCGCCCGTCGGCGGTATAGTTGCGGCGCGGGGCGTCATCGTCGGTATCTTCGGTGTCGTCATCGTCGGCCACCCTCGGTGCGGCCTGCTTCACCCCGACAGCGGGCCACTCCCCGAGCGCATCGCGCGCGAGCATGACCTGGCCGACGATCTCGCCCGCCGTCAGGTTGCGGACCAGCTTCATCGTGCCGGTGAAGCAGAAGCGGCAGTTGAGCGTGCACCCAACCTGCGCCGAGACACACAACGTCCCGCGGTCGGCGTCGGGGATGAAGACGCATTCCGCCTCGTTGCCGTCGTCGAAGCGGAGGAGCCACTTGCGCGTCCCGTCGCTCGACACCTGTGCCTGTGCGATCTCGGGGCGCCCGACGACGAAATGTTCGGCAAGGATAGCCCGCGTGTCGCGCGCGATGTTAGTCATCGCGTCGAAGTCGGTGACGCCGCGCAGATAGACCCAGTGCCACACCTGGCTCGCGCGCATTTTCGCCGCCTTGGCGTCCAACCCGGCGGCGGTGAACGCGGAGATCAACTCGGGCCGCGTCAACCCGACGATCGCCGTCTTGCCGTCGGCGCG
>JAYTXW010000343.1:0-3038 GCA_043742745.1 Sphingomonadaceae bacterium | reverse complement strand
TGGTGCCCGGGGGCGGATTTGAACCACCGACACGGGGATTTTCAATCCCCTGCTCTACCCCTGAGCTACCCGGGCGCTGTACCAAGCGAGCGGCGGATTTAGGCGTCGCTGCTCGCGTTGTCCAGCGCGTCGTCGCCCGGCAGGATGTGGCGTTCGCCGAGCCAGTCGAGCAGATCGCGATCCTTGCACCCCGGTGAGCAGAACGGGGCGTCGCGAACCGTCTGCGGGCGAGTGCAGCGGACGCAGCGGGGCTCAGGCGACGGGGGCGACATACCCCACGGACATGGGGAGCGACGGATCGGCGCGCAAGCCAATGTCGCCGCCCCGCCGCCGCGCCAGTTCGTCGATCAATCGCCGATGTGCGCCAAACCATTCCACGATCGTGGGTGAGGCGACAAGAATACCCCTCCCAATCCCGTCCCGCTCCGCAGCGCGGAGAAAGGCAAGCGCTGCGGTCGCGACTCGATCCGCGCGGAGCGTCTCGACCAGCGACGCCCGGTGGCGCGGGCGCACGATCTGGGCAAAGCCGAAGCCGTTGACCGCCGTCCGCTCGAACGGTTGCGGCAGGGCGGCGTCGAGCCGCGCGCCGATCGCGCTCCGTGCAGCTTTGTCGGCGACCGTCGGGAAATCGATGCCGATCGAGCCGGCCAGGTCGAAGCGTGTGATCGCCGCCGCCGCCACATCGGCCGCTGCAAGCGCGAGCGCGACCGGGGCAAGGTCGCCATCGACATCGATGACGGTCATCGCCGGGGTTGGGCTGATCGTGAGCGCACCGCCCGTAAAGGTCACGACGCCAGTCATCGCGGTTTCGACGACCTCGCTCCAGCCGACCGCCTCGAAATAATCTGCCGAGGGTAACGGTGCCACGCTAATGCCGCGTGCGCGCAGACGTTCGACGAGAGCCGGACCGGCGCCCACCGGTTCCTTTGTCACCATAACCTTGGCGAGACGTGGCCGTCCCGTCTCCATCAGCGCTTCGCGGACAACGCGAACGCGGCAGGTGATGCCCTCGGTCAGCGTCGTCGGCACGGGGCTGAGGAGCGCCTCGACCCCGTCGGCCATGACGATACCGCGAACACTAGGCACAAGGATCTTCTTCAGCCGCGCCTCGCGCACATCGCCTGCGCCCCAGCCGCTGCCGATGTCGCGATCACGCTCGATATGCGCCTCGACGATGGTGCCGTCGGCAACGACAATCGCGCGTGTCTCGCCGATTCCGCTTTCGACGAATGCGCTAAGCATCGATTCCCGCCGCACGCAGGAGCCGGCGGGTTTCGAACAGCGGCAGACCGACAACGCCGCTCCACGACCCGGCGAAGGCGCGAACCAACGCCGCCGCGCTGCCCTGGAGCGCGTAGCCGCCCGCCTTGCCGCGCCATTCGTCGCTGGCGAGATAGCGTTCGATCTCATAAGGTTCGAGACGTTTGAACGTGACGAGCGACGACGACACCGCTGTGCGGATCGCCCCACGCGCATCCGCCACCGCGACCCCGGTGACGACGCGATGCCGCCGACCCGACAGCAATGCAAGGCAGGCGCGTGCTTCGGCTTCTGTCTCCGCCTTTGGGAGAATGCGGCGGGCAACCGCAACGACGGTATCGGCGGAGAGCACGATTGCAGCGGTGTGCCGCGTGGCGACAACAAAGGCTTTGCCCTGTGCCAGCCGCAGCGCGTGGATCACCGGCAGTTCACGCGGCAAAGGCGTTTCATCGATGTCAGCCGCATCGACCGCATCGGGGACGATCCCGATCTGCGCGAGGAGCGCGAGCCGCCGCGGGCTGCTCGACGCGAGGACTAGCCGAGCCATTCGATACTCGCGCCATGGGGATGGGCGCGGGCAAGGAGTCGGTCGTCACCGCCGGGCCACAGCGTCAGACGCAGCGTCGGCATGGCGGCGACTGACGCAGCTGCGTCCATTTCAAACCGCAGCCACGCCAGCGGCTTACTAGCCGTCGCCAACGCGCCCATCGACGCGAGGTGGGCAGCGATACGCGCCTGTGTCGCGGCGGGAAAATATTGGAAGGCGATGCTGTGGAAGACGACGGTCGTGGTGCCCTGGGCCACCGCGACGTTCGCCTCGACCCACGCGGCGGCGTCGCCCGCATCGATGACAGCGGGGTCGACGACGAACGCGGCGAGCGCCGCGCTCAGGCGGGCAGCGCGCGCCGTCTGCTCGGGCCAGACATAGGCGAGCAAGCGGTCGGGGTCGGTGGCGTCGATCGGTACGAGATCGACCCCCCGGCGGGCGACCACATCGACCGTGACGTCGGGCGGTCGCGGACCACGCCACTCCGGGCTGAGGATGACCGGCGCATTATCGGGGCCTACGCTCAGGCCGCTGAAATTGTACCTGTAATGGTCGAGCCGCAGATTAATCCCGGCGCTCGCGCCAAGTTCGAACAGACGCAGCGGCAGCCCCGTCGCAGCGGCAATGACCATCAGCCCCGGCATCAGCACCGCCGAGCGCGCGACCTCGTTCGTCTGCGGCGGCGACTCGAGCCACGGCAGCAGGCGGTCGTCGGCCAGCGCGGCGGCGACGCGTCGCGCGAAAGCAGCCGCATCGGTGACCGGCTGCGGCGGATACAGCGCCGCGAGGTCCGGCAGGCCGCCCCAGCGCACCAGTCCGTTTAACCCGCCGGTGAGCCGCAGGACGAGAGCATCGGCAATCGGGTCACCTGGCCAATCGAGGATGCGCGCGCCGACCGTCGTTGAACGATCGATGCCCTCACCAAGCGTCGCGCACAGATCGGCGGTGAAAGTCGCGCCAAGGCGGCGGCACCACGCGGCCTGGGTCGCGAACGCCGCCCGGATATCGCCTTCGCTCATAGCACCGCCTGTGACAGCCCTGCGCTTGCCGCGCAACGTCGCGGTCGGTACGGCATCCCGATGCTCGACGAGTTGATCATCGCCCTCCCCAAGGGCCGCATTTTGCAGGAAGCCCTGCCGGTTCTGGCGCGTGCCGGAATCGTTCCGGAACAAGCGTTTAGCGATGAAAACAGCCGCGCGCTGAAGTTTTCGACCAACCTCCCCGGCGTTGC
>JAYTXW010000342.1:0-11099 GCA_043742745.1 Sphingomonadaceae bacterium | reverse complement strand
CGGGCGGCGGTGCGGCGGCATGGCATCCGGCGAGCGCCAGCGCCGCTCCGATCATGCCACCCCGAATCATTCCGCCCCCGAGATTTGATTGCGACTCAGTCTTTATGTGCGACCTTGCCGCCACGCAAGCGCCAACCCCCTTGCCTCGGGTAACCAAGCTGACGATGCTGGCGTCGCGCGAAACTGCGCAGCGGGGGACGCGGCAATGTGCCGCAAGCGAGCGATGGTCATCGCAGTGATGGCACTGGCGGCGACGGGAGCCTCTACCCAAACCGCCTGAACCCTCCGTTGCATTGCGTTATGCGGCCAGCCGCCAATCATACACGGCATAGCGGCTTAACAATTCGTGACTTAGAACCTGGGTCTCAACCAGGTTTCTTTTCCTTGGCATCAGCTTTCGCTTTGTCTGCGGCAACCTTTGAGGCGTCGGCTCGCACCTTGTCCGCAGCAGCCTTGTCCGCAGCGGCTTTGGCAGCGGCGGCCTTGGCCCGCTCAACCCGCGCCGCTTCGACACCCGCCTGACGTTGCGCCTCGACCGCAGCGCGCGCCTTGGCGGCGTCACCCTGCGCCACCGCCCGCGCGTTCGCCTCGGCAACCGCCTTGTCGTGAAACGCCGCATTGGCCTGCGCGCGCTGGATATCAGCGGCCGCACGCACCTTCGCGGCATCGGCGTTCACCTGTTCGCGTGCGGCAGCCGCCGCCGCCTGCCGCTGCGCTTCCGCCGCCGCGCGCGCCTTGGTGGCGTCGGCCTGCGCGGCGGCGCGCGCGGCGGCATCGGCGACGGCCTTGTCATGGTAGGCGGCGTTGGCTTGCGCCCGCTCTGCGTCTGCAGCCGCACGAGCTTTCGCTGCGTCACCATTGGCCTTGTCACGCTGAACCGCCGCCGCTGCCGCCGCAGCCAGACGCTGCGTCTCGGCGGCGGCTCTCGCCTTTGCCGCCTCGACGTTCGCGGCTGCACGCTGCGCAGCCTCCGCCACCGCCTTGTCGTGCGCCGTGGCGTTCGCTTGAACCCGCTTTACGTCGGCGGCAGCAGCCGCTGCCTGTTGCTGCGCCGCGACCGCTGCGCGGGCCTTCGCCGCATCGGCCTGCGCCGCTGCGCGCTGGGCAGCCTCAGCGACCATCTTGTCGTGATAGGCCCGCTGGGCGTCGGTCGGCGAAACCGCCGCCAGCTGAACCGGAGGGCGGGTGGGAATAACCGCTACCGCCCGCTGGGCTTCGACCTGCGCGCGCGCCGCTGCGTCGGCCTGCGCCCGCTGCGCCACCGCTGCGGCCTGCGCCCGCGCAAGATCGGCGGCGCGCGCGTCGATTGTTGGCCCGGTGTTGACTGCATATCCCGCCGGGGCCCGGGCACCGCTCGGCCCTGCATTACCGCGATCGGTGCCATAGACGGCACCGCGATCATCGTGATGGTCGCGGATCAGCGCCACCGTTGCCGCACCGACGCCTGCGCCGATGACGGCGGCATAGGCGGCGCGGCGGTTCGCCTCGTCATGCCAGTGGCGCCGCTCATCGTCCTGATGCGCGTTGTGCCACGCCTGCCACTCCGCATCGCGCGCGCGCGCCTCGTCATCGGCGCGGCGGCGGTCGGCGAAGGCGGTACGCCGTGCCTCCCAGTCGGCACTATACGCGGCCTGGCGACGGTCATATTGCGCGGCCCGGTACAAGGCGCGGGCACGGTCGAGGTAGGCCGATGCTTCATCGGCGCGCTGCGCGGCATAAGCGTCGGCCAGCGGCGCGCCGCCCGGCCCATAGACGCCGACGAGTTCGCCGCGATCATAGGCATAACCCCCGCGCGGATCGTCGACATAGAAGGGCTGGTCGCTGCCAGCATCGTAATAATAGGTGCGCTCGCCCTGCGGCAGGTGCTCCGCGACACGATAGGCGCCGCTATTGGCGCGCCACACCCACGGGCGTGTCCCCTGATAATCGACAGTATAGTCGGGCGGCGAATCGCCAAAGGCGACGTTATATTGCGCCGCACGGTCGACGTAGCGGTACCGTTCGCGCGGGCGCGGCGCAACGCGGACCCGGGTCGCAACCGGCGGCAAAACCAACGGCGCGGCGGCAAGCGGACCCGGCGGCGCGGCGGTTGCCAACGGCAGCGCGGCGATCGGCGGCGCAGAGACCGGCTGCGTCCCGGCAAGCGCTGTCGCGGCGGGCACCATCGCGGAAGGCGCGGTCGGCGTCGGGTTGCACGCCGCCAAGGCCAACGCAGCGACGCTGCTGACCAGCGCGAGGCGAACTGTTGATTGATTCATGGCGCGTCCCTTGTTCAACGTGTCGCCGCGACATTGCGCGGCGACGCCTGAACGCGTGGCGAACGCTTTCGTTACGCGGCAGTCAGCTTCAGCCGTCGCGTGCCGTCGACTCGCCTCGGAACCACCTTTCGCCTCAGCCGAAGTCGTGGCGTGCCGCAATCGCTCCAAGCCGTGCCGTCTCGGCGAAGAACTCGGCGACGGTGTCGGCGATGATGTCGGTGACCGGGCGGACGGTGTCGATCAGCCCCGCCGACTGGCCGGCGAGCCCGACCGCCGCCTCCATGTCACCGCCGAAATACAGGTCGAGGATGCGGCTGAACGTGTCGGGCGGCATTAGCCCGGCCTCGGCGATCTCGGCGGTGCGGTTCGTTTTGAGCGCGCGGATGCAGGGCGACGACTTCTTGTTGAGGACGACCGTCCCGGTCACCCCCGCTGCGACGATCGCCGCCTTGTAGTTGGCGTGGACCGGGCTTTCGGCCGCGCTGACGAATCGCGTTCCCATCTGCACGCCCTCAGCGCCGACCGCGAACGCCGCCGCCATCCCGCGTCCATCGACAATGCCCCCGGCAGCGATCAGCGGCACGTCGGTCGCGCGGCGGATCGCCTGGAGGAGAACAAGCGTCGACACTTCTTCGGGGTTCTTGAAGCCGCCGCCCTCGGCCCCTTCGACGACCAGCCCGTCGACCCCCGCGCCGGCCGCCTTCATCGCCGCGTCGAGCGTCGGCACGGCGTGATAGACGGTGATCCCGGCGGCCTTCAGCGGCGCAACGAACTTTGCGGGCGACCCCGCCGAGGTGGTGACGAACTTGACCCCGCTGTCGCAGATGAAGCGCAGCATCGCGTCGTCCTTCAGGAACAGGATCGGCAGGTTGACCCCGAACGGCGCGGTCGTCAGGTCGCGCATCTTTAGAATCTCGGCCTGACAATTCGCCGTCTCCCCCGACGACGTTTCGATGATGCCGAGGCCGCCGGCATTGCATACCGCGCTGGCAAGCGCCGACCGCGCAATCCACCCCATCGGAGCTTGGACGATCGGATAACGCGCGCCGGTGTGCGCGAGAACGCGGTTCATATTGGTCTCCCCAAACTTGGGCGATCTATGCCCTGCTTTCCCTTCCCCGTCATCCCGGCGAGCGCCCGGATGACGGGGAGGTTGTTTGAGCGCTTACCGCCCGCCGACGCGCACCCCGGCCCACAAAGTTCGCGGCGTCCCCCGGTCGATCACCCCGCTCGCCGAGACGCCACTCGCAACGAGGGTGTCGGCAAGGTTCTCGGCGCGGAATACGATCTCGACTGCTCGCCGCAGCGGGATCGCGACCTCGGCATCGACCGTCGTCGCGCTGCCCAGACGCCGCGTCGACAGGTCGTCGTCGAACTGCGGCCCGGCGTAACGGAGGGTGACGGACGCCGCGACCGGTCCCGCCCAGCCGCCAAAGCGCGTTCCCAGCGTCGCCGCCGCCGCTTGTTGCGGGGTGTTCGCCGGTGGCCGCCCATCCTGCGCGGTGCCGGGGGCAGATACACGGGTGTGGGTATAGGCGTAACTGAGGTCGAGCCGCCATGCGCCGCGCGCCGCATGGACCTCGGCCTCAATCCCCTTCGCATCGATCGCCGTCAGGTTGACCCGCCGCCGGAACACACCGCCCGCCGCAACGAAGCCGATCTGGTCGAACGTCCCCGGCCCCGCAGCGACCGTGGCGTTGCCGATAGCGTTCGCCGCATGGTTGTCGAACGCGGTCAGCGCAAGGCGTAGCCCCGGCCGGGTGACATCGACCCCGACCTCGGCCCCGCGCAGCCGTTCGGGAACCAGCGCCGCATTCGCCGCCGTCGCGTCGAGGCCGACCCGGAACGGTCGGTACAATTCGTTCGGCGTCGGCAGGCGGTAGCCGGTGTACCCCGCACCGCGCAGCGTTACCCCGCGCGCGATGGTCCACGCCGCCCCAGCGCGCGCGGTCGGCTCGACCCGGTCGCGGTCCGCAAAGCGCGTCGCCGCCAACGCTCCCGTGCCGAGGTCGCGGGTGGTGAGGAAGCCGTCGGCGATCGTCCACCGGTCGACGCGGCTCGTCGCGGTGAGGGTCAGCGCATCGGTGGCGGCGACGCTCGCCTCGGCAAAGCCGCCGACGACAGAGTTGGTCCCGCCGCTAACGCGAAGTTGCGAAAAGCCGCCGCCGATGTAGCGCGCAAATTCTTCGGTGCGTCCGCCGTCGGAGCGGGCGTCGGCTCCAAAGCGCAGCTCGACCGGGCCGAGGCGCGGCGGGCGCACCTCAATCTTGCCGCCGGACCCGAAGGCGGGCGTGTTGAACTGGTTCGACGACGGTGTCGCTACGCGGCGCGCCGGGTCGAGGCTGACCGCCGTCGTCGCGAAGGTCGGCGCGTTGAGATAGGCGAGGCCGTCGTACCGCCACCGACTGCCGCCCGTCAGCCGGATGCTACCGGCAAACCCGCTGACGTGCGAGGTGACCCCCGCGACGCCGCGCGTCCGGCGGTCGGCATAACCGAGCGCGTCGAGGCTGAGCGTTCCCGCCCCGGTCGGGACGACGGCACGCAGCGCGGCGCTGCCTTGCGCGTACCCCGCCGGGATATCGGCGGGGCCACGGCGGGCAGGGAGGATGAGGACATAACCGTCGCTGCGGTCGAAGCGCCCCGACAGCGCGATCCCGCCGCCAGCAACGGGCAATATCACCCCTGCGCGTGCGCTGAGCGACCCGAAGCTGCCGCCGTCGACCTCGGCGCTGACGGCGCGCGTGGTCGGATCGGCGCTGACCAGCTCGATCGTGCCCGCCAGTGCGCCTTCACCAAACGCCCCCGCCCCGGCCCCGCGCGTAACGCGGACGTTCGCCAGCCGATCGGGCGACAGCGCGAACCACGGCACGAACCCGGCGAAGGGGTCGGCGAGTGGCGCGCCGTCGAGCAGCACCAGTGCGCGGCTCGCGGCGTTGCCGCCGAGGGCACGCAGCGTCGCTCCCTGACTCGTCGGGTTGGCGGCGCGGCTGTCGGTGCGGCGAAACTGCTGAAACCCGGCGACCGAACCCAGGATATCCTCGATCCGCCCCGCCGCCGTGACCAGCTGTGCTCGCGGGATGGTCACCGTGTCATAGGCGACGGCCCCTGCGGGGCGCGCCAGCGCGGTGACGACGATCTCGGGAGGCAAATCCTGCATGGGCGTCGCGCTAGCAGCCGCTTGCCGCCCGTGCAACGCGAGGCGAGCTTACCTTGACGCCGCCGGGCGACCGCCGTTATTGAACATTCTCGCTATGCACGGCGACCATAGCTCAATTGGTTAGAGCGCCGGCTTGTGGTGCCGGAGGTTGCGGGTTCGATCCCCGTTGGTCGCCCCAGCGTGTTGCCCTCTCACCGGAACTTTTGCTCGCCTCCCACTTTAACGGAGACGCAGCAAACGGGGCGTGCCATGGAATATATTGCTAATTGGGTGGCTCCGATCGCGACGACGATCGCCGCGGTCATGGTGGCCGCCAACCTCGGCGCGCGGCTGACCGGCTTTGGCTTCGTCGCCTTCAGCATCGGGTCGGTTGCTTGGATCATCATTGGGCTGGCGACCGGACAGAATAATCTGGTGTGGCAGAACGGCGGCCTGCTCGCGGTCAATGCACTCGGCATCTGGCGTTGGCTGGGCCTGCGGGCGCGGTATGACAAAGGCGCGGCGGCGGCGGCCCGCGCGACGGCGCGGCGATGACGGAACCCCTTCCGGCAGGCGAGGCGGCGGTTGCCACCGCGCCGACGACGTTGACGCCGTTCACGATGGTAATCGGGGCCAAGGTTGCCGACTCTGCTGGCGTGGTCATTGGTACGGTCGCCGACGTTCTGTTTGCCGCCGCGCCGGGACAGATCGTCTATGTCGCCCTCAGTGTCGGCGGTGTCGCGGGGATCGGCGAGCGGCTGTTTGCTGTCCCATGGGGCCGATTCGTCGTCGATCCACTTGGTGTCGCGCTGGCGGTTGATTTCAGCGCCGCGGCACTGGACGGGCGCGATGGCTTCGACAAGGACCGTTGGCCGGGCGAACCGGACCTGTATCTCACGACACTTTGATTCAGTGATAGGTTCGTTTATTGCGCGATTCAGACCGATAATTCCAAGGCCCCCGCAATGCTCTTCGATGCCGCCGATTTTGACGCCCATGAGGCGATGCATTTCATCGGTGACGCTGCAAGCGGCCTTCGGGCGATCATCGCGATTCATTCGACGTACCTCGGCCCCGCTGCCGGCGGCTGCCGTTACTGGCACTATGCCGACGATGTCACCGCGCTGACCGACGCACTGCGATTGTCGCGCGGGATGAGCTACAAGAACGCGATGGCCGGGCTGCCGATGGGCGGCGGCAAGGCGGTCATCTTTCGCGGCGGCGATGCGCCAAAATCCGATGCCCTGCTCGAAGCCTTTGGCGGCGCGATCGACTCGCTCGGCGGGCGTTATGTCACCGCCGAGGACGTCGGGATGTCCGACGCCGACATGACCGTCATCGCACGACGGACGCGCCACGTGTCGGGATTGCCGGTAGCGGGCGGGGCGGCAGGGGGCAATCCCGGCCCCTCGACCGCCGAAGGTGTGTTCGTCGGGATGCGCGCCGCGGTGCGCCACAAGCTCGGGCGCGACAGCTTCGCCGGAGTCCACGTCGCGATCCAAGGCGTCGGCAGCGTCGGCTCCGGCGTCGCCGAGCGCCTCGCCCATGCCGGGGCCAAACTCACCCTCGCCGACGTCGACGACGCACGTGCCGCCCGCCTTGCCACCAGCCTCGGCGCCCGGCACGTCGCGGTCGATGCAATCACCACGGTCGCTGCCGATGTGTTCAGCCCGCACGCGCTCGGTGCCATCCTCGACGCCGCGACGATCGCCGCCCTCGACGTGGCGATCGTCGCCGGCGCGGCAAACAATCAGCTCGCAACCGCCCTCGACGGCGCGCGGATCAATGCGCGCGGTATCCTGTACGCCCCTGACTATGTTATCAACGCGGGTGGCATCATCAATGTGGTCGCCGAATATCTCGGGCGCGGCGATGCCGTCGCGGTTGCCGCCGATATCGCGCGGATCGAGCCGCGGCTTGCGGCAATCTTCGCTGAGGCCAGCGCGAGCGGCCAGACGACCGATGCCATCGCCGACGCGCAGGCGCGGCACCTGATCGCCCGTTGAGGGTCGACCAGCACGCGGCCGCACGCTATGGTGCACGCGTGGGGCCGATCACGCCATCTTTGGTTGCGGAGCAGCGCTGGCGATGAGCCTTGCGCAGGTCATGGCCACGCTGCGGGCGGCGTGGCTGCAGATCGCGATGATGGTGATCGTCGCGGTGGGCGTCGCCGCCGTCGTCGTGGCCGACGAGCCCAAACAATATACCGCCAAGGCGCGGGTTATGCTGAACCTCCAGAACACCGATCCGAGCCGCTATTCGGTGGCGAAAAAGGGCATCGCTGCGGGCTATATCGGCACCGAGATGCGGCTGATGGCCGACGATGCGGTGACGCGCCAGGTCGTCACAAACCTCGGCTGGCCCGACAATCCACAGGTCATCGCCGCGTGGCAGGCGTCGACCGGCGGCGCGGGCGATGTCACCACCTGGGCGGCGCATCGCATCGCCGCCAACATGGGCCCCCGCCAACTCGAGGACAGTTCGATCATCGAGATCAACTATTCGTCGAGCACGCGCGAGGCAGCCATGGAGATCGTTGCGCTGATACGCACCGCCTACATCGACCAGAGCCAGCGGTTGCGGGTCGAGGCGGCACGCCGCGCATCGGCCTGGAACCGAACCGAGGCCGCGAACGCGCTCAAGGTCGTGCAGGCGGCGGAAGCCGCCCGCGCGGCCTTTGTCACGGCCAACGGCATTGCGGTTGATTCGCCCGAAGGCGGGCTCGAATATCAGGCGCAGGTCCAAGCGCTGCGTTCCTCGCTGGCGACCGACGGCGCGGATGCGGGCGCGAATACGCGGTTCAACCCCAGCGCCGATCGGCTCGCCCAGCGGCTCGACGCGCTCGACGCGCAAATCGCAGTCTTGCGGTTGCGCGGTGAAGCGAACCCGGCGACCGTCCTGCTGCAGGCCCAGCGCGCGGCCACCGCGCAGGAGCTGGCGCGCGAAAAGGCGGTCGCCGCGGGCGGGGCGGGTGTCACCGGCGGTACGATCGGCTTGGTCCGGGCGCAGCGCGACGCCGACTATCTCAAGGCGCGGCTCGCCGTTATCCAAAGTGCGCCGCTCTACGACCGGCTCGCGCAGTTGAACCGCGACGTCAAACTGAAGACCGCGCGGTACCAGGCGGCCATCGAGCGCGTGGCCAATTTCGACTCGGTCGCCGCGACTCCGAGCGGGATCCGGGTGGTCGGTGACGTTATCGCCAGCCCCGATCCGAGCTTCCCGGTCATTCCGCTCATCATCGGCATCGCGGCGGGCACGAGCTTCGCGCTCGCCGTCACCTTTGCGCTGATCGCCGAACTGACACGGCAGCAGGTTCGCGGCGTCGCCGACCTGGCCGCGACCGTCGCTGCACCGGTGCTCGCGGTGATCGCCGACGCGCCGGCGGCGCGGCGCTGGTCGCGGTGGCGACGCCTGTTCACCCGCGCGACGCCCGTGCTCGCGGCGGGATAGCCGCCTCTACGCTGCGAGAAACGCCGCGATCGCCCGCCCGAAGTCGGGCTTCGTCACTGAACTCATATGCGTGCCGGGGATCTTGGCATAAGTCGCCGATGACAGGGCGGCGGCGAGGTCGGGGGCGGAACCGTTGTCGATGTCGTCCGCGCCGCATACGACCAATGTCGGGCGGGTGAGCGTGTCGAGCGCGGCGCGCGGCGTCGCCACCTGCGACCGCAGAACGTGCGCCGCTGCGGTCTGGTCGATGTGGTTGGTCCGCATGAACTGGACCGCCGTCCACCCGGGTGAGCCGGGCGCGAAACTGTCGGGGTCGGCGATGACTGAGAGGAACCAGCGAGCGCGGCGCTCGACCTCGAGCAGCCCGCTCAGCCCCATGCCGCCGACGACGACACGGCGTGGGGCCATGCCGCGCGCGAGGCAGCGCACCGTTGTCCGCGCCCCCAGCGAATAGCCACCGAGGTCATAGTCACCAAGTCCGAGGTGAACGACGAGCGCCGCCGTGTCGAGCGAGAGGACATCGGGCGGGTACGCGGCGGCATCGTGCGGCTTGGCGCTATCGCCGTGCCCGCGCAGGTCGGGCATGATGACGCGGAACCCAGCGGCGGCAATCGTCGCCGCCGCCCCGAATTTGATCCAGTTGGTATTGGCGTCGCTGAACAAACCATGGAGCAGAACAACGGGATGCCCCGCACCAACCTCCCGCCACGCGATCGCCTGACCATCGAAGGAGCGGAAGGTTTGCATCACACTGGAATCCACGAAGATTACCCTTACGCCGCCTTCTTCAAATGCCTCCGCCCCAGCAATTCCGCGATCTGGACCGCGTTGAGCGCCGCGCCCTTGCGCAGGTTGTCGGACACGCACCACAATAGCAGTCCGTGCGGCACCGTCGGGTCGGCGCGGACGCGGCTGACATAGGTCGCATATTCGCCGACGCTTTCGAGCGGGGTGACGTAACCGCCGTCCTCGCGCTTGTCGACGAGCATGATGCCGGGGGCCTCGCGCAGGATCGACTGCGCCTCCGCGACGCTTAACGGGCGTTCGAATTCGACCGCGATCGCCTCCGAATGACCGACGAACACCGGCACGCGGACGCACGTCGCGACGACGCGGACCTCGGGGCCCATGATCTTGACCGTCTCGGCGGCCATCTTCCACTCCTCGCGGGTGAAGCCGTCCGCCATGAAGCTGTCGATATGCGGAATGACGTTGAACGCAATCTGCTTGGTGAATTTCGAGCTGGTCTTGGCGTCGCCGACGAAGACCGCGCGCGTTTGTTCGAACAGCTCGTCCATTCCCGCCTTGCCCGCACCGCTGACCGATTGATAGGTCGACACGACAACCCGCTTGATCGTTGCCGCATCGTGGAGCGGCTTCAGCGCGACGACCATCTGCGCCGTCGAGCAGTTGGGGTTGGCGATGATCCGGCGCTTGGCATAGCCATCGATTGCGTGTGCGTTCACTTCGGGCACGATCAGCGGCACGTCGTGATCCATGCGGAACAGCGACGAATTATCGATGACGACCGCGCCCGCCGCCGCCGCGACCGGCGCGAACCGCTTCGACACCTCCGACCCCGCCGCGAACAGCGCGATGTCGGTCCCGGTAAAATCGAAATGCTCGAGGTTGCCGACCCTGAGCGTCCCACCGTTGTCGCCAAAATCGATGACGTCGCCCTGGCTGCGCCCGCTTGCCAGCGCGCTGACGATGTTCACCGGAAACTGGCGCTCGGCGAGGACATTGAGCATCTCGCGCCCGACGCTGCCAGTCGCGCCGACGACGGCGACGTTATAAGCCATGCTTGTTCCCTTTTGAGGACCTCGGGCTTAGCGGGGTGCGACCGCAGCAGCAAGCCGGACGGCATCAGTGCCATAGCATCGTGCCAGATAGGGGACGAACATATGCGGCAGGGTGAGAACCGACAGGGTCACAAAACTCGCCCGCAGCGCGGCGGCATCGATCGACACCCGCCACGCCGCTGCCCCGATCAATACCGCCAGCCCGATTGCGGTCAGTGTCAGCGGTACGATGGTGCGACGCCAGGCATCCGACGTCGTCTGCTGAACGCGGACAAGGCTGGCGCGCAGTTGGTACGGCGAATGGACGAAGCAAAAGAATAACGCGAAGCCGACCACTGGAGGCAGCGCGACTTCGGCGACCAGCGCGGCGGCAAGGCCAGTCGCGCGGTAACGTTGCCCCCGCTGCCATAATGCCCCGACGCCGGCGACCGCGACGACCGCCGCTACCGGCAT
>JAYTXW010000341.1:0-6555 GCA_043742745.1 Sphingomonadaceae bacterium | reverse complement strand
GCGTGCGCCGCCGGGGTTCCGGGGACGACGGTCGCGATCACCGGCGGCGTGACGGCTTGGCCGTACGTCATGAACAACGCCGCAAAAATCGCTGTGGCGAAAACGAAATTGGTCAGCGGTCCGGCAAGAATCACCAGCGCGCGTTGCCACACCGGACGGAACTGAAACATCACCGCGCGTTCGGCGGGCGTCGCCTCGGGGACGTCGGCGGGGCGACTGCTCGGATCGGCGTCGCCCGCGAACTTGACGTAGCCGCCGAGCGGCAGAAGGCCGAGCTTCCACCGCGTCCCCCGGCGGTCGGTCCAGCCAACGATTTCGCGCCCGAAGCCGATCGAGAACGCCTCGGCGCCGATCCCCAGCGCGCGCGCGACAAGGTAGTGGCCCATCTCGTGAACGAAGACGAGGACGCCGATGACGACGGCGAAGGTGACGACCGTCAGGCCAAGTCCGGGTTGCGGGAGTGGCGTCATTGGTTCCTCGCGGTCATTGCCGTTGTTGCTGCCCGACGCGCTGCGCCGTCGACCGCGATCACTTCGTCGAGCGACGCGACCGGGGCGGTGGCGACGCGGTCGAGCGTTTCGGCAACGACGGCGGCAATGTCGAGGAAGCCGATCGCGCCCGCCAGAAAACCCGCCACCGCGACTTCGTTGGCGGCGTTGAGCACCGCCGGGGCCGACCCGCCCGCCTTTAGCGCCGCGACCGCAAGGCCGAGCGCGGGGAAGCGGTCGTGGTCAGGTGCCTCGAACGTCAGCGTGGCGACCGCCGCGAGATCGAGCCGCGCCGACGGGCTCGCCATCCGCTCGGGCCACGCGAGGCAATAAGCGATCGGCGTCCGCATATCGGGCGATCCTAACTGCGCGAGCATCGACCCGTCGATATATTCGACGAAGCTGTGGACGACCGACTGCGGGTGGACGATCACCTCAAGCTGCTCGGGCGTGACCGGAAACAGGTGGTGCGCCTCGATCAGCTCGAGCCCCTTGTTCATCAGCGTCGCCGAATCGACCGAAATCTTGGCCCCCATCGACCACACGGGATGGGCGCACGCCTGCGCCGGGGTGACGTCGCGCATCTCGGCGGTCGTCGACCGGCGGAACGGGCCGCCACTCGCCGTGACGATGATTCGCGTCACCCGCTCAGGGTGCGCGTGGTCGAAAACCTGAAAGATCGCGTTATGCTCGCTGTCGACCGGCAGCAATACCGCCCCCGACTTCGCCGCCGCCGCGCGGACGACGCCGCCAGCGCAGACGAGCGTCTCCTTGTTGGCGATCGCTAGCGTCGCGCCGCGCTCGACCGCCGCAAGCGTGGGTGGCAGCCCCGCCGCGCCGACGATCGCCGACAGGACGATATCTGCCGGACGCTTCGCCGCGTCGCACAGCGCCGTCTTCCCCGCCGCCGCCTCGATGCCCGTTCCGGCAAGGGCCTCCTTCAGCGCGGCATAGGCGCTCTCGTCGGCGACGACGGCGAGCTTCGCGTTGACGGCCTTCGCCGCCGCCGCAAGGCCTGCGTAGTCGGTGTTCGCCGTCAGCGCCTCGACGTGCCATGCATCGGGCGCGCGCAGCAGCAGGTCGAGCGTCGAAACGCCGACCGACCCGGTCGCGCCGAGGACAGTGATGGAGCGGGGGGTCATCGTGTGAGGCCGCTAACGGCGACGATTAGCGCTGCGATCACGGCCACCGGGACCAATCCATCGATGCGGTCCATGACGCCGCCGTGACCAGGCAGGATATTGCCCGAATCCTTGACCCCCGCGCGACGTTTGAGCCAGCTTTCAAATAAGTCGCCGCCGATGGCGATCATCCCGAGCAGTGCCGCAATACTGGCGACGATAATCGGCTCCACAACAGCGCTCGCCCAACCAGTTCCGCCTCCCCTAAGATACACGGCTGCAACCGCACCGGTTGCAGCCGCAGCCGTGACACCGCCCACGACACCCGCCCAAGTCTTGTTTGGACTGATTGTCGGAGCGAAACGCGCCCCGCCAACGGCACGCCCGATAAAAAACGCTGCAATATCAGTTGCCCACACGATAGAAAAAGCAACTATCGTCATGTAGAATCCGATCGACGGTAAACCCCGCAGCCACAGCAGCGCAATCATGGGCAGCCCGCAATACAGCAGCCCCGCCGCGACCCAGAACGAGCGTTTGCGGTCGAAGCCGCGCATGAACAGGCCTATCACCCCGGCGCTCGCGGCGAGCACTACCAGCGCGTCGATCGCCGAGACATAGACCGTCACCCCCGCGACGAACGCCAGTGCGGCGAGGCTCGCCAAACGGAACCCTCGCGACACGCCGTGCATCACGCTCCACTCGGCACTCATCAGCAGGACTGCGGTCGCGACCAGCGCGGTAAACGCGACGCCGCCGGCCCACACCGCCGCGATGGCGACCGCCGCCAGCGCTATGCCGACGACGACGCGCGTCGCCAGTCCGCCGCTTACGCGCGGGGCTGCCATGCTAACGCCCGCCATAGCGACGATCGCGCTGGCCAAAAGCGGTGACTGCGGCAGCAAGCGACTCTGCATTGAAATCGGGCCAGAGTTGATCGGTAAAAACGAGTTCGGCATACGCCGCCTGCCACATCAGGAAGTTCGACAGCCGCTGCTCGCCGCTCGTGCGGATGACGAGGTCGGGCGGCGGCAGACCGGCGGTGTCGAGCCGCGCTTCGATCGCGGCGGCGTCGATCGCCAACGGCGCGAGTGTCCCAGCGGCGACCTCGACCGCCATGGCGCGCGACACGCGAACGAGTTCATCGTGCGCGCCATAGTTGAGCGCAAGGACAAGGGTCAGCCGCGTGTTGGCGGCGGTCAGCGCGGCGGCTTTGTCAAGCATCGCGATAACATCGGCTGAAAACGCGGTCGTATCGCCGATGAAGCGCATCCGCACCCCGTTGGCGTGGAGTTCGGCGATCTCGGTCTGCAGATAGAGGCGGAGTAGGCCCATGAGGTCGCTGACTTCTTCCGCCGGACGCCGCCAGTTCTCGCTCGAAAAGGCGTAAAGCGTCAGCACCTTGATGCCGAGATCGGGAGCGGCCTCGATCGTCCGCCGCACCGCCTCGACGCCCTTGCGGTGCCCTATGATGCGCGGCAGGTGGCGCGCCTTCGCCCAGCGCCCGTTGCCATCCATGATGATCGCAACGTGACGCGGGGTCGCTGCCGTCGCGGCGGCAGGCGACGCATCGCGCGGCGACGTCATCTTGGGCGCGGCGCGCAGGCTCACTTGCCGAGGATTTCCTTTTCCTTCGCACCCGACACCGCGTCCATTTCGGCAACGATCTTGTCGGTGCCCTTCTGAACTTCGCCTTCAAGGCGCTTTTGCTCGTCTTGGCTGAGGTCGCCCTTTTTCTCGGCAGCCTTCAGCCCCTCCATCCCGTCGCGGCGGACGTTGCGGACGGCGATTTTAGCTTTTTCCGAATATTGCGATGCGAGCTTGGCGAGTTCCTTACGCCGCTCCTCGGTCAGGTCGGGGATCGGCAGGCGCAGCGTCTGGCCGTCGACGATCGGGTTGAGGCCCAGCCCTGCCGCGCGGATCGCCTTGTCGACCATTTGAACGTTCGATTTGTCCCACACCTGGACTGCGAGCATCCTCGCGTCTGGCGCCGTGACGGTCGCTACCTGACTCAGCGCCATGTTCGCGCCGTAGACCTCGACCGTCACCCGGTCGAGGAGCGACGTCGACGCGCGCCCGGTCCGCAACCCGCCAAGGTCGCTCCTGAGCGCATCAACCGCCGAGTTCATCCGCCGGTCGAGGTCGGCCTTGTGCGCGACGGGGTCAAAGACTGCCATTGTTCATCCCTTTTCACCGACGGTCGTCGAGGCCCCCTCGCCCGCGAGGACCGCCGTCAGGCTACCCTCGGCGCGAATGTTGAAGACGACGATCGGAATGTTGTTGTCGCGGCAAAGTGCAACCGCGCTCGCGTCCATGAGCTTAAGGTCATCGGCCAAGACCTTGCCGAAGCTCAAGGTCTCGTACCGTTTGGCGGTCGGTACCCGCTTTGGATCGGCATCGTACACCCCGTCGACGCTCGTCCCCTTGAACAGGGCATCGCACCCCATCTCGGCGGCGCGCAGCGCAGCGGCGGTGTCGGTGGTGAAGAAGGGATTGCCCGTCCCGGCGGCGAAAATGACGACGCGCCCCTTCTCCATGTGCCGTTCGGCGCGGCGGCGGATATACGGCTCGCACACGCTCGCCATCGGAATCGCCGACTGGACGCGGGTATCGACGCCCGCTTGTTCGAGCGCATTCTGGACCGCGAGCGCGTTCATCACGGTGGCGAGCATCCCCATGTAATCGGCGCTCGCCCGGTCGAAGCCTTTTGCCGCTGCCGCCAGCCCACGGAAGATATTGCCGCCGCCGACAACGAGGCAAAGCTCGTACCCGGCATCGCGGGCGCGCTTGACCTCGGCCGCGATGCGCGCGGTTTCGGCGGGATCGATGCCGTAATGGCCCGACCCCATCAACGCCTCGCCCGACAGCTTCAGCAGGATGCGTTTGTACGCGGGGCGAGCCATGGGTGTGTAACGTCTCCAAGGATGAGGTGCGACATTAGGGACGCCAGCGGACGAAGGGAAGAGCGGGCGGCGTCCTCGCTGCCACTCCCGGCCCCTGCCCTCATCCGTGCCGTGAATCCTACCGTCATCCCGGTGTCCGCCGGGATCACGGCAGTAAGAATATTACGCGGTCGGCGGTGTCTCCGGTGCACTGGGCTGCGCAACGCCCGACGCGGCGGCGACTTCGGCGGCAAAATCGGTCGCGGCCTTCTCGATCCCCTCGCCGAGCTGAAAGCGGACGAATTCGGTAACGGTGATCGGCGTGCCCGCAGCCTTGGCGGCGGCGGCAACGACATCGCCGACCTTCGACTTGCCGTCGATGACGAAGACCTGCGTCAGCAGCGCGTTCTCCTGCCGGTACTTCTTGACCCCGCCCTCGATCATCTTCTCGACGATCTCGGCGGGCTTGCCTGATCCGGCGGCCTTTTCGCGGGCGATCGCGCGCTCGCGCTCGACGACTGCCGGGTCGAGGCCATTTTCATCGAGCGCAAGCGGGTTCGCGGCGGCGATGTGCATCGCGATCTGGCGACCGAGCGATTCGAGGACGCTGGCGTCGGCCGCTGACTGGAGGCCGATGAGGACGCCGATCTTACCGAGGCCGCTGACGACGGCGTTGTGGACATAGCCGACGACGACGCCCTCGTTGACCGACACGATTTTCGCGCGACGCAGCGACTGGTTCTCGCCGATCGTCGCGATGTTGTGGGTCAACACGTCGTGGACGCTCATGCCGTCGCGTTCAGGGTACATCGCCGCTGCGAGAAACGCTATGTCGTCGCCGTGGGTGTGCGCCATGCCGGTAACGGTGCGGACGAATGCCTGGAACTGGTCATTCTTGGCGACAAAGTCGGTTTCGGAATTGACCTCGACAACCGCGCCCTTGGTGCCGCTTGTGGTGACACCAATAAGGCCTTCGGCAGCGGTGCGACCGGCCTTTTTTGCCGCGCTGGCGAGGCCCTTGGTCCGCAACCAGTCAACCGCCGTTTCCATGTTGCCGCCGTTTTCGCTTAGCGCCTTCTTGCAGTCCATCATGCCCGCGCCGGTGCGGTCGCGCAGGTCCTTGACCATGCTGGCGGTAATGTCGGCCATGGCGAGCTCCTTGTCAGAGAAAGGCCGTCGTCCCGCGGATGCCGGGACCCAAGCTGCTACCTGTCGACAGGGTGAGCCTTTGGTCCCGGCATCCGCGGGATGACGGCGGATTGCTTAAGCTGCTGCGCCCTCGGGCCCGGCCACGACTGCAGCGGTTGCCACTTCGACGGCCTGTGCGGCAGCCTCGACATCGGCGGGCGCGGCGACGTGGAAACCAACCTCGCCGAGCGCCTCAACCATTGTTTCAGGCAGCGGATCGGCGTGCACGGGCTCCGGAGCCGCGAACTCCATCGGCGGTTCGTCCATCGCGCCAAGGTCGATCCCCTGGTTCGCCTGACGGCCCTGGCGCGCGTCGATGATCGTGTCGGCGATCGCGTTGCAATACAGCAGGATCGCACGGCTTGCGTCGTCGTTGCCCGGAACCGGGAAGGCGATGCCACTCGGATCGGTGTTGGTGTCGAGGACGGCGATGACCGGGATGCCGAGCGTCGCGGCTTCCTTGATCGCAAGCTCTTCCTTGTTGACGTCGATGACAAAGATGATGTCGGGCAGCCCGCCCATGTCGCGGATGCCGCCGAGCGACAGCTCGAACTTGTCGCGCTCGCGGGTCAGCTTGAGAACTTCCTTCTTGGTCAGGCCGGCCGTGTCGCTCGACAACTGCTCCTCGAGCACCTTGAAGCGCCGGATCGACCCGGAGATCGTCTTCCAGTTGGTCAGCATTCCGCCGAGCCAGCGGTGGTTGACGTAATATTGCCCCGAACGGCGCGCGGCCTCGGCGAGCGGATCCTGCGCCTGACGCTTGGTACCGACGAACAAGACCTTGCCGCCGCTGGCGACAGTGGCGCGGACGAAGTCGAGAGCGCGCGCGAACAGCGGCACGGTCTGCGACAGGTCGATGATGTGGACACCGTTACG
>JAYTXW010000340.1:0-6128 GCA_043742745.1 Sphingomonadaceae bacterium | reverse complement strand
GCCGGGTCGCGATTTATGATAAGGACCGCGACGGGCATTACAACCTGATCTCGGCGCTGCATAAGTCGTTGCGCGGGAGCGACCCCGATGCTGCGCTTTACTATCTCGCGCGGATGCTGACGGCGGGCGAGGAGCCGCTGTACGTCCTGCGGCGGCTGGTACGGATCGCCAGCGAGGACATCGGGTTGGCCGATTCGAATGCGCTGGCGGTGACGCTGGCGGCGAAGGAGGCTTACGATTTTCTCGGGTCGCCCGAGGGGGAGCTCGCGATCGCCCACGCCTGCCTGTATCTGGCGACGGCGCCGAAATCGAACGCGGCCTATGTCGCGCACAAGGCGGCGTGGCGCAGCGCGAAGGAGACGGGGTCGCTCGTGCCGCCTGCCAACATCCTCAACGCGCCGACGCGGTTGATGAAGAACCTCGGCTACGGCAAGGGCTATGCCTATGACCATGACGCCGAGGGTGGGTTTTCGGGGTCGAATTACTGGCCCGAAGGGATGGCGGTGACGACCTTCTATCGTCCGACGACGCGCGGCCACGAGGCGCGGATCGCCGAGCGACTGGCGCAGTGGGCAACGTTGCGGGCGGCGCGCTCGCCGGATGATGCGCCATGATCCCCGTCGTCACGACCGCGCGGCTGCGACTGCGTCCCCATACGGCCGACGATATAGACGCCGCGACCGCAATGTGGGCCGACCGCACCGTCACCCGCTTCACCGGCGGGCGCGCCTTCACCCGCGAGGAAAGCTGGGCGCGGCTGCTCCGCTACACCGGCACGTGGGACTGGTTCGGCTATGGCTTTTGGGCGGTCGAGGAGACCGAGTCGGGAACCTATGTCGGACAGCTCGGCCTCGGCGAATTCGCCCGTGACACGTCACCGCCGCTGCCGCCGGTTCCCGAAGTCGGCTGGTCGTTCATCGCCGCCGTCCATGGCCGCGGCTTTGCGAGCGAGGGGGTCCGCGCCGCGCTCGCCTGGGCCGATATCAACGTTGCCGCCGACCGGACGATGTGCCTGATCGACCCCGCCAACACCGCGTCGATCCGCGTCGCCCGCCGCTGCGGCTTCGCCGCGGTCGATCCGGTCATGTACAAGGGGACGCAGTCGCTGCGGTTCGAACGGACGCGCAAGACGCTTTAGGGGACCAGCTCGTCGGGTTCGGCGACTTCGGCAAGGGCGGCGACAAACTGGTCCACGCACGCCTCCCAGCGAAAATGGCGGGCGTAGGCGGCGCAGTCGTCGCGGTTGGCGGCCAGCGCCTTACGGATCGCGCGGCCAATGTCGACGTCGACTGCGCCAATGGGGGCACTCCACCCGGCAATCGTGCCATTGCCGTCGGCTCCCACCACGTCGAGCGGACCGGCGACGGGGAAGCCCGCGACGGGGACGCCGCTCGCGAGCGCCTCGATCATTACGAGCCCGAACGTGTCGGTCACGCTGGGAAAAACGAACACGTCCGCCCCGGCGAAGGCGGCGGCGAGGGGGTCGCCTGCAAGGCTGCCCAAAAAGACCGCGTCGGGAAAGCGGGCCTTCATCGCACCAAGCGCCGGGCCGTCGCCGACGACGACCTTCGTGCCGGGAACGGCGGCGGACAGGAAGGCGGCGATATTCTTTTCGACCGCGACGCGCCCGACGCTGAGCATGATCGGGCGCGCCAGTCCGGCGTAAGCGGCGGGCGAGGCAACGCCGGGATGAAATTGGCCAAGGTCGACCCCGCGAGACCACGGCCGCGTCCGCGTCAGGCCGTGCTCGGCAAGCTCGGCGGCCAGCCGGGGGGTCGCGACCAGAATATCGCGCGCGGCGGCGTGAAAGCGCGTCAGGATGCGCCACAGATACGCCGGGGACAGCCCCGTCCGGGCCGCGACATAATCGGGGAAGCGCGTGTGGAACGACGTCGTGAACGGCACGCCGCGCTTTCGGCACCAGCCGCGCGCGAGCCAGCCGAGCGGGCCTTCGGTCGCGATATGGACCGCCTCGGGACGGAACCCGGCGATCAGCCGCCCGATACTGAGTGGGGTCGTCAGCACGAGGCGGATTTCAGGGTAGGTCGGGCACGGGAGCGAGATAAAGCGGTCGGGGGTGATCGTCTGGACGACATGGCCGCGCGCGCGCAGGTGGGCGACCGTCGTCGTCAGCGTCCGGACGACGCCGTTGACCTGCGGCGACCACGCATCCGACACGAGGGTGACGCGCATCAGGGGCGCAGGAGGGCGAGCAGGATGCCGCGGGTTTCGGGGTCGATCCGGCCCGCGATATCATGGGGACGGAAGTGGCGCTGAAAGGCGATCGTCGCCGCCACCGGATCGGTCACATCATAGCCGTAGCGGGCAAGCGCGGTGAGGAACCCGGCGTCGGTCCAGTTCGGGTCGGGAGCGGCGGCGGGGACGCGGTCGGCCAAACCAGCGCGGGCCAGCCGCGGCCAGTGGAACAATTCGCCGGGGTCGTCCTTGCGGACGGGCGCGATGTCGCTGTGGCCGACGACGTTGCTCGGGGCGACGTGGTAGCGCTCGACGATGCCGCGGACGATGTCTTCGACCGCCGCCATCTGCGGTTCGGGGTACGGGCGATAGCCGAATTCGTGGCCGGGGTTGACGATCTCGATGCCGACGCTGGCGCTGTTGACGTCGGTCACCCCGCGCCACAAGCTTTTTCCGGCGTGCCATGCGCGATTGGCTTCATCAACGAGGGCGACGACGACCCCGTCCTCGGCGACGACATAATGCGCCGACACCTTGGCCGCCGGATCGGTCAGGCGGTCGAGCGCGCTCGCCGCGTCGGGCATCCCGGTATAATGAAGGACGACCATCGACACCGCCAGCGCGCGGGTGTCGAAATTAGGGCTGGGGCGCGAAATCATGCCGCGCGCGACGTCACGGCGGCATAGGCCGCGTTGATCGCCGCCATCCGTGCCTCGGCGACGCGGATGAATTCGATCGGGGTTCCTGCTGCGATATGGCGATCGGGGTGGTACGTCTTGACCAGCGTCCGGTACGCCGCCTTCACGACGTCGGGGGATGCGCCGGGAGCGACGCCAAGGACGACGTACGGGTCATCCGCCGATGGCGCGATATAGCGGGCGCGAATGCGGCCGTAGGTCGCCGGGTCGAAGCCGAAGCGGTCGGCGACGACCCCGAGATAATCGAGTTCGGCAGGGTGGACGCCGTCGGTCACGGCAATCAGCAGCAGCGCCTCAAGCAGATCCTCAAGCACCGGCGTCCCCGGCCCAAGCAACGTCGCCGCCTGCCGCGCATACGCCTCGAACCCCGCCGTCGAGCCTTGCGCGAGGCGGTAGAAGCGCGCGGCGTTGGCACGTTCGGCGTCGGGGACACGGAACAGGCGTTCGAACGTCGCGAATTCAGTCGGGCTGGCATCGCCGTCGGCGCGCGCCATCTTTGCGGCCAGCGCAATCGCCGCGATGGTGAACGCGACCTGCCGCCGTTCGGGCGATCCGGCGCGCACCGCCGCAAGGTCGGCGGCGCTCCCGGCGGCACCGCCGGCGAGCGCACCGAGGGGTCCGCCGAGCAACAGCCCGACGCTCGTCCCCAACAATGTCCGCCAGACGCCCACTCGCCGTCTTCTCCCGCGCCACCGTTGACGCCGCCGCCAGATAGGCGATTAATCGCGGTTGCGTCAGCGGGTAATTCGCCACGCCGGGGAGATCATATGCCGAGTGTCGTCATCATCGGAGCTAGCCGCGGCATCGGGCGCGAGTTTGCGCGCCAATACGCCGCCGATGGCTGGCAGGTTTTGGCTACTGTCCGGACCCCCGGTGACGACCTCGGGTCCGGCGTCACCGCGCTGATCGCCGACGTCACCGACGAGGCGTCGCTGACCGCAGTTGCGGCGCGCCTGCCAGAAGCCATCGACCTGCTGATCCTTAACGCCGGGGTCGGCGCGCAGGAACCGACGCTGGCCAAGATCGACGCCGCCCATTGGGCAACGGTCATGGCGGTCAACGGCCTTGGCCCGCTGATCGCCGCGCGCGCGCTGATGGGGCGCGTGCGCGACGGCGGGACGATTGCGGCGCTCTCGTCGACGCTCGGGTCGATCGGTGCGAACACCGGCGGCGGGCTCTACACGTACCGAATGTCGAAGGCGGCGCTGAACGCCGGGCTGAAAACGCTCGCGATCGAGCTGAAGCCGCGCCACATCGCGGTTGCGGCGCTCCACCCCGGTTGGGTCAAGACCGACATGGGCGGCCCGCGCGCCGAGGTCGATGTGAGTGATTCGGTCGCCGGGATGCGGCAGGTGATTGCCGGGCTGACCCCCGAGACGACCGGCGTGTTCGTCGATTACCGGGGCAACGCCCTGCCGTGGTAGGTGAGGCGTAACGTCCCGGTATCGCCGCCAGTATCGCCCCCGGCGACGTTTGCAATCGCGATCGCGCCGCCGCGCCGGACGGCATCGGCATGGAGCAACGCGGCGAGCGACCCGCGCGCCGTGGTGACGCCTGCCCCGCTCAGCCCCGCCACGATCGCCGGGTCGAGCGTCGGCGCGGGCGCGAAGCTGACCGCGTCGCCGTCGACCGTCAGCGTTCCGGCCCGGCGGGAGCTTTCGGTTGCGGTCATTGCGAGGCCGAGGACAACGGCGGGCGTCGTCGGTGCGGCGCGCCAGTCGAGGGTAACCCCCTCGCGCTGCGCGACCCACGCGGCGAGAATGCCATGCGCCGATGACCCGTCGTCGGTCGGCGACAGGATGAAACGGTGGAGCCGGAGCGATGCCACCGCCGTCGCTGCGCCGTCGGCGATCAGCGCGCGGATTTCGTGGTCGCCGCCGTCGAGCAGGTCGATCGCGGTCGCGACCGCCCCCAGCGGACCGGCAAGGTCGTGCGTCAGCCGCATCGCGACGAGCGCGGCAAGATCGTGCGCGACAGGGGTACTCATCGGGCGGTCACTCCACTGACGACGGCGGCTATCGCAAACATTCCCAGCGCTACCGCTGTGCCGCGGTTGAGCAGGCGCAGGTGGTGATCGGTAATGCGACCGCGCAGCCGCCGCGCGATGCCGGTAACGAGCAACCACCATAACATCGATCCGGTAAAGGTTCCGGCAACGACGAGCCCGGCGTTGATGAGAGCGTCGGGCGAGCCGTGGCCAATGCCGGTAAAGCCGACCGCGCCAAATGCGGCGACGAAAAACAAAATCGTCGCCGGGTTCGTCAGCGTCAGCGTCAGCACCGCGAGCGTCATGCGGATGATCGACGCCGGGTCACCGTCGCCGCGCAGCTTTGGCGTCGACCGCCAGATGAAGATGGCAAAGGCGAGCATGATCAACCCGCCGCCGAGGCGCAGCACCAGCGCATAGTCCGCCAGCACCTGCGCGACCGCCGTCATGCCGAACGCGGCGGCGGCGGCGAAGACCGCGTCGCCCGCCGCCCCCGCCGCACCAAGAAGCAGCGCGCTTGCGGTGTGCGCCGTCACGGTCCGCTGGATGACGAGCAGGTTGACGGGGCCGACCGGGGCCGCCGACGCCATACCGATCAGCACCCCTGCGGGGAAATACAGAGTCGCCAGCCCACTCATGCGTCGCTCACGAAGCCGCCGTCACGACTCGAGCGGACGAAGCCCGAGCGCGATCAGGCGCCCGTCGGTCGTCTGGGTCAGCTCAAATTCGAGCCGCTGTCCGGTATCGAGAACGTCGAACGGTGAGGCGGCGACGGCGGAGGCGTGGACGAAAACATCGCACGGGCCGCAGTCCGGCGTGATGAAGCCGAACCCCTTGCGGGTATCGAACCACTTGACTGCACCCGTCGCCATCAGGCGACTCCCTTGTTGAAAACAGTCGCCATCAGGCGACGCCCTTGTCGAAAACAGTCGCCATCAGGCGACGCCCTTGTTGAAAACAGTCGCCATCAATCGGCGACCAGCGTGACGGGCGTGAAGCGGCCATGGACCGCGCCGCCCGCCCCCGCGCTCCACGCCGCGACCCGTCCAGCGGCCGCGATTAGCCATAGCCGGTCATCGCCTGCGGCGCGTGCAGCGTCGGTGGCCGACGGCGCGGCGACGCCGTTGGGGTGCGAGTGATACCAGCCGACAACCTCTGTCCCGTCGCGGCGGGCGGTGCGCTGGACGTCGATCAGCGCCTGCGGATCGATCTCGAAACTCGTTGCCGGGCGTGCGGCGACATTGCGC
>JAYTXW010000339.1:0-5868 GCA_043742745.1 Sphingomonadaceae bacterium | reverse complement strand
GACCATTGCCGTCGCGACGATCGTCGCCGGACCTGGCAGGCCGATCATCTCGGGCTCAGCATCACGCGGTAGTTCATTGGCAGCGGCGCGCCCGTTGTCGCGCCGGACGAACGCGCGCGGCTCACGCGGTTCGTCGCGCTGCGGCGTTTCCCGCGCATAGTCGCCTCGCCCATCGGCCCGGCCGCCATCGCGGCGTGCGCCATCGACAACTGCACCGTCGCGACGCGCGGTATCGGGCCGCTCGTCACGACGCGCGTCCTCACGCGGCGCGTCGGCGGAGTCACGCACAGTGTAGCTGAGCTGGCGGGCGGCATCGCGATCATCGCGCTGGCGGTCGTTCTGCGCGGCATAGTTAGGGCGGTCGTTCTGCCCCGCGTACGCGCCGCGTTCGCCCTGCCCCGCATAGGGGGCGCGCTCGCCTTGACCGGCGTAGCTATCGTTACGCGAACGATCGCCGTTGGTCCCGTTGGCGCGGTACGCCGGACGTTCACTGCCGCCGCGATCGGCGTTCGGGTTGCCACTGGCGCTGCTGCGATCGTTGCCGTTGCCCCGGTCGCTGCCATTACCGCCGCTGCGGTCACTGCCGCTGCGATCATCGTCATCGTCGTCACGTTCGCTGGCGGCGGCATAAGGCTGACCGGTCGACGGTCCGCCGTACGTGTCATCTTCGTCGTCATAATTCGGGCGCTGCGCCGGTTGCGGGTCGCGCGCGCGGAATTCATTGAGGACGCGAAAATAATGGTCAGCGTACTGCATATAAAATTCGGCCTGAACGCGGTCGCCGTTCTGGGTCGCGTCGCGCGCCATCGTCTTGTATTTTTCGAGCAACTGCGTCGCGTTGCCCCGCTGGCGCGTGTCGATCCGGCTCCCGCCGCCGCTCGTGGTGCCGTAATTGCCCGATGGGCCACCGCCCTGTTGCGGTGGGCGCGCGCCCCCGCGTCCGCGACGGCGACCATTCTGATTATTATTTCTGATCAAGGCTTCGGGTCCCCGTGCGTTCGCGCATCAACGGAAAACTGTTTGTCCAGCGACCGGGAGCATCGACGACGATGCAGAACGCGGTGTTTCCGGAAAATCAGAGGCGAGGGACTGTGGCCGATCCACCTCGCTTATCTATCTTCCTAGCGGGATTTCGCGCGGCGTCAAAGCCCTAATTGGTCACGACCAGACAGCGCGGTCGTCCGGCGAGGTCGCACCGGACGGCGACGCTTGCCCCTTCGGCGGCGAATAGCGTCGTCACAGCATCTGCCTGGGTCGCGCCGATCTCGACGCACGCGACCGCGCCGCGCCCCAGCCGCGCGGCGATGATCGGGGCGAGACCGCGATAGTCGGCCAGCCCGTCCCCGGCGAACAGCGCGCTGTGCGGCTCCCACGCGACGACATCGCGCGGCAGCACGTCGTCGACAGCGATATATGGCGGGTTACACAGAATTAGGTCGAACGCCCCGCCGCCCGTTGCCCATCCGCCACCGACGAGCACCGCGCGGTCGGCGAACCCAAGCCGCCGGGCATTGACCGCCGCGACCCCCAGCGCCGCCGCCGACGCATCGACCCCGACGCCCGTCGCGTCCGGCCACTCGCTCAAAGCCGCAAGGAGCAGTGCCCCCGATCCCGTGCCGAGGTCGAGCACCAGCGCCGGTCCCGCCGTTCCTGCAAAATGGTCGATCGCCGCCGCGATTAATGTCTCTGAATCGGGGCGCGGGATAAGGACATCAGGCGTGACGCGAAGGTCGAGCGACCAGAATTCGCGGCTCCCGGTGATATACGCCACCGGCTCCCCCACGGCGCGGCGGTCGACAAGGGCGGCAAACGCCGTGCCGTCGACGCCGCGGTCGAGATCAAGCAGCAGCGCCATCCGCTCGATGCCGAGGGCGTGGGCAAGGAGAACCTCGGCGTCGAGCCGGTCGATGCGGACGGTGGCGGCGCGGAGCAGGGCGGCGGCGGTCTTCAGGGCCACCGGGGTTCCCCCACCCCACCCCTACCCACTCTCCGTTCGCTGCGCTCACGGGGGGGGAGGCAGAAGAATGGGCTTCCCTCGACCGAGAACATCGGAAAGCGCGCGTGTCCGCCGGGAACCGATTTGCTCCCTCCCCCCCCGCGAAGCGGAGAGTGGGGAGGGTTGGGGTGGGGGCACGCCGCCATGATCAAATACTAACGGTCATTCATTCAACGCCGCCAGCCGCGTCGCCTCATCCTCCGCCACCAGCGCGCCGATCAACTCATCCATCGCGCCCTCGATAATCTCGGGCAGGCGGTGGAGCGTCAGGTTGATCCGGTGGTCGGTCACACGCCCCTGCGGAAAATTATACGTCCGAATGCGTTCCGACCGGTCGCCGGAGCCGACCATCGACTTGCGATCGGCGGCGCGCGCGTCGTGGATCTTGGCGCGCTCGAGTTCGTACAGCCGCGTCCGCAGCACCCGCAGCGCTTTCGCCTTGTTCTTGTGCTGCGATTTCTCGTCTTGCTGGATGACAACCAGCCCCGACGGGATATGGGTGATCCGCACCGCCGAATCGGTCGTGTTGACCGACTGCCCGCCCGGCCCCGACGAGCGATAGACGTCGATCCGCAGGTCCTTGTCGGCGATCGTCACGTCAACCTCCTCCGCCTCGGGCAACACCGCCACCGTCGCCGCCGACGTGTGGATACGCCCCTGCGTCTCGGTCGCGGGGACGCGCTGGACGCGGTGGACGCCGCTTTCGAATTTGAGCCGCGCGAACACCTGCGCCCCGGTAACGGCGGCAATAACCTCGCGGTAGCCGCCGATTTCGCCGGCCGATGCCGAGATTAATTCGACCCGCCAGCCCCGCGAATCCGCATACCGCTGATACATCCGGAACAGGTCGCCAGCGAACAGCGCCGCCTCGTCGCCGCCCGTGCCGGCGCGAATTTCGAGCATCGCCGGACGGTCGTCGGCGGTGTCGCGCGGCAGGAGCTTGAGCGCGAGCGTTCGTTCGGCGAGCGGCAACGCCTCGGCGATCGTCGCGGCCTCGGCCTCCGCCATCTCGCGCATTTCGGGGTCGGCGAGCATCGCCTCCAGCCCCGCCGCCTCATCCCGCAACCGCCGCACCTCGGCCGCCGCCACGACGACCGGGGCCAACTCGGCATAGTCCTTCGACAGCGCGACGAACTTGTCCGACGCCAGATCAGGGTTGCCCATCTGCGCGGCAAGGTCGGCGTGGCGGCGCTCAATCTGCGCGATGCGTTCGGGGAGGATGGAGATCATGGGCGTTGCTTCGGCCAAACGATCGCATCGTAGATCAGACTTGGTCCGGACTCGTTCCGAGGATCGACGATGTATGCGAAGGCGAGAGCCTCGTAGATTCGATGTTTCAGTGCTGTAGCCTCGTCCTCACTTGCAGTTTGATTGATAAACCTTGTCATCAATCCGCCTTCGCAACCGGAAATTGACAAACGCGCCCGTGAGCCCGACTTTTTTGCAAGTTCAAAGCGGCGTTTTTCGCTTCCGCGAAAAGCAATATCGACATTTATCCCCTGATTTCTCAATGCAAATGCCATCGCTGCCGCGTCTCGCTCATATTCCGGCACAAATGGGACAATCGTGACTTCAGAGTTTTCCCCCACCGGCTCCGCCACCAGCATCGCCAGCCGTTCGATCCCCGCCGCCCAGCCGACTGCCGGGGTGTGCGGCCCGCCCATCGTTTCGATCAGGCCGTCGTAGCGTCCCCCACCGATCACGGTGCCCTGGCTCCCCAGGTGGTCGGTGACGAATTCGAACGCGGTGTGGCGGTAATAGTCGAAGCCGCGCACCAGTGCGGGCGCGCGAACGAACGCGACGCCCGCCGCCTGCAACCCCTTTTGCACGCTCTCGAAGAACGCTCCTGCTGCGACCGTCATGTGCGCGTCGATCCCCGGTGCGGCGGCGACGAGGTCGCGGTCGCCCGCGTCCTTGCTGTCGAGAATCCGCAGCGGGTTTTTCTCCAGCCGGTCGGCACTGTCGCGGCTCAAAGCATCGGCGTTAGCCCTGAAATGGGCGACCAATGCCCCCCGCCATGCCCCGCGCGTCTCCGCATCGCCGAGGGTATTCAGTTGCAACACAACCTTGTCGGCGATGCCGAGTTCGCTCAACAGCTGCGCGCCCATCGCGATCAGTTCGACGTCGGCGGCCGGTTCGGCGGCGCCGATGATCTCCGCATCCAGCTGGTGGAACTGACGATACCGCCCCTTTTGCGGGCGCTCGTAACGGAACAGCGGGCCGTGGGCGGCGAGCTTCATCGGCGCGAACTGCTGCCACCCATTCGAGATGTACGCGCGCGCGATGCCGGCGGTGAACTCGGGGCGGAGCGTCAGCGATTCGCCGCCCTTGTCGTCGAACGTGTACATTTCCTTGCTGACAACGTCGGTCGTCTCGCCGAGCGAGCGCGCAAAGACGCTGGTGAATTCGAACACCGGCACGTCGACGCGGCGGAAGCCGTACAGCTTGCGGACGCGGTTGAAAGTGTCGACGACTGTGTCGAAGCGCGCGATGTCGTCGCCGTAAAGGTCCTGCGTTCCCCGGACCCGTTGCACCTTGTCAGTCATGGCGGCGCAGATAGGGGAGTATGCGGCGAGGGTCCAGCGGACAACTGAGCGAGTCACTGCCGCGACGTGCAGGCTGTTGTTATTGTTGAGGATGTTGAAAATAAATCGACCGTCGTGGGCGCTTACTTCGCTGACTTGTTCATCTTCAGCCGAGCGCCTTAAGTCCAACAATACAACCGATCAGCCCGGTCAGCAGGAGCAGCCGCGGCCAGTCGGCAGGCTCATGCCACACCGCGATGCCGAGCACCGCCGTCCCCGCCGCACCGATCCCCGCCCACACCGCATACGCCGTGCCGAGCGGGATCGACCGCGCCGCAAGCGCAAGGCACCCCATGCTGACGCTGATCGCTATGAGGAAGGCGAGGGTCCACGGCGCATTGCGGAACCCATCGACGAAGCGCAGCGACGTGGTGAAGCCGAGTTCGCCAAGACCACCGATGACGAGGAGAAGCCACGGGTTCACCTTCTGCCCCCTCCCCCCCCCCGCGAAGCGGAGAGTGGGGAGGGTCGGGGTGGGGGCACTCAGTGTCCGACGATTGACAAAGCGCCCCCACCCCAGCCCTCCCCACTCTCCGGCTGCGCCGGGGGGGGAGGGAGCAGGAAGGAGCGCCGATCACGTCGAGCATGACCCCATCACGCCCCGAACGCCGCCAGCGCGTCACCGTCGAGGCGATACACCGTCCACTCGTCCTTCGGCACCGCCCCGAGCGCGCGGTAGAATGCAATCGCCGGCGCGTTCCAGTCGAGCACCGACCACTCGACCCGCGCACACCCGCGCGCGACCGCCATCGCCGCCAGCCGCTGCAGCAGCGCCTTGCCCAGCCCCGTCCCACGGGCCTCGGGGCGGACGTACAGGTCCTCAAGATAGATGCCGTTCTTCCCCGACCACGTCGAATAGTTGGTGAAGAACAGCGCCATACCAACGACCGCGCCATCCGCCTCGGCGACAATCGCCTCGGCGCTCGGCGTCGGCCCGAACAGCGTGCCGTACAGGCTCTCGACGGTAGCCTTGACCGCATCAGGCTCGCGCTCGTATGCGGCGAGCTCGCGGATGAGGTCGAGGATGGTGGCAACGTCAGCGGGGGTCGCGGGGCGGATGGGGTCGTTCACTCCGCCGCGACCAGCAGCCCCTCGGCCGCCAGCTTCGCCGCCTTCGCCGCTTCGATCTCGGCCGCTTTCTTCTCGACCAGTTCGACGATGTGGTCGACCATCTTCGGTTCGTCGATGTGGTGGCTGGTGACACCGCTCAGGAACACCATGTGCTTGCCGTTGCCGCCGCCGGTGATGCCGATGTCGGTTTCGCGCGCCTCGCCGGGGCCGTTGACG
>JAYTXW010000338.1:0-3069 GCA_043742745.1 Sphingomonadaceae bacterium | reverse complement strand
CGCCGAGTGGCGCGCCGAACTGGGCCCCGACCAGTATCGTGTCCTGCGCGAACACGGCACCGAGCGTCCTGGCACGTCGCCGCTCAACGCCGAAAAGCGCGTTGGCGTGTTCGATTGCGCCGGGTGCGGCACCCCGGTCTACACGTCGGAAACCAAGTATGAGAGCGGTAGCGGCTGGCCGAGTTTCTTCGCCCCGATCCCCGGCGCGGTCGCAACAACGGTCGATCGCAGCCTCGGCATGACGCGGACCGAAGTCCATTGCGCGACGTGCGGCGGCCACCTTGGCCACGTCTTTGACGACGGCCCGCGCCCGACCGGCCAGCGTCACTGCATCAACGGCGTCGCGCTGGCGTTCAAGCCGACAGCCGCAGGATAACGCCTTCGGCAGGGTCGACGCGCCCGGCTACCATCGCGGCGTAGTGCGCCGTGACGGCGTCGGCCCCGCTCGCCTCGACGTAGCGCAACCATGGGGTCGTCGCGTTCAGGAACTCGGTCCAGCTTGCGGCGTAGCGGTCGTTGAATCCACCGGGCGCATGATCGCGGATGCGCGATACAAGGTAGGTCGGCGCGAAGAAGAATTCGGGGCGGACCCCCGGCAGCGCGCCGTCGCCGTCGGCCTTGCCGACATGGGTATCGCCAACGACGATGCTCTGGACGAGGTCGTCGCCGAAATGCGTGTGGACCGCGCGGCGCAACCCCCGGTCGCCGGCAAAGTCGACGTAGATCGTCGGCCCACGCGCCACGCTCGCCAGCGCGTCATAGGCGACGACCGACGAATAGACGCCGCTGGCGCGGGCAAAGTCGACATTGCCCGCCGACGTCAGCCCGATCACCGTCCGCCCCTTTGCCCGCAGGCCGTGCGCCATGCCAAGCGCGGTCTTTGACGACGCGCTCGACAGGACGAACGTCTCGGGCGCGTCACCGTAAACGTCGCTGAGCAGGGACGACGTCAGGAATAGCGGGCGGAACAACGCATAGGCGCGCTCGTCCCCGACATCGCCGTCGACGACCTGATAGCCGTTGTACACCGCCGCCAGCCCGCTGCGATGCGCCGCGCCGTCGACGAAGCCCTTGGCCGAAATCTTGACCGGCGCCAGGACGGCATGGTCGGCCATCGGCCAATAGCCGTAGACGCGCGCGCCCACCGCGACGCCGTCGCACCGCGCGGCGATGACCTCAGCGAACCCCCACACCGGCACAATCCCCCACCCGGCGGGCGCGGGGAAAAAGTCCCAATACTTCATGCCCGCACCGTGGGCGGCATAAGTAATGTTGTTCGCCGTGAGGGCGAAGCGGTCGATGCGACATAGAATTTCACCGTGGGCAAGGTCGACGTCGCGGATCGCGATCATGGACCGGCTAAGATCGTCGCCGGCGATGCAAAATTCGGTAATCGTCTTCACGTCGTTCCCCTTTCGTTACGGCACATCGATCATATCGTCGATCGACGACTGAAATATATCATCGGTGCGTTAGGTGACGGACTTCAGATCGCCCCTTCTGCCCGTCCGCCAAGTAGGCTCTTGACCACCGGGCGCACGCCGAGCGCGAGCACGCCGCCCACCGCCGCCAATCCCGCATGAAGCAGCCAGAACTGCGTCGGGCCGAGCGGCTCGTAGAACCGGCCCAGCCAGCCGACGAGCAGGTTGGGCAACCCGCCGACGATCATCAGCATGACGCTCATCATCGTCGTCACCGCCGAGGCAGGCGCGAAGCGCGCAACGAAGGCGTTGGTCGGTGGATCGGTCCACGCGTAGCACAGATCGAACAGGACGAAGTAAAGTACGACGATGGCCGCCGGGACGAGCGGTGACAGCGCGCTCCCCGCCGCCAGCACGACGTAGGCGACGGTGACCAGAACGCTCGCGATCGCGAACTTGTGCAGCGTATCGGGCTCACGCCTGCGCGCCGCCAGCCAGCGCCAGAGCGGGATGGTCAGACCGATGCCGACGATCGTCATCAGTCCGTCGAGCGTCAGCAGCCACGTCACCGGGAAGGTCAGCCCGAAGACTTTCCGGTCCATATGTGTCTCGGCCCAGACGATGACGAGATTATACGCCTGGTTGGTGGCGACGTAGAGCGGAATGACCGGCACCATCGTCAGCCCAATCGCCGCGATCGCGCGCCAGTCGTCGTGATCGAGCGCGACCGGTGCCGCCTTGCCGCGACGGCGGTCGGGCGGGAGATGGCGCCAGCCCGCGACGTATGTTGCCAGCCCGACAAGCATACCAAGCCCGGCGACCCCGAAGCCGTAATGCCAGCCATAGACTTCGCCGAGCGTGCCACAGACCAACGGCGCAAAGAACGCCCCGACGTTGAGCGCGATCAGAAAGATGCTGAACGCCCGCGTTCGCCGACTGTCGCCGCCGACATAGAGATTGCCGACCTGCGCATACATATTGCCCTTCATGAAACCGGCCCCAAGGACGAGAAAGGCCAGCGCGAACAGGAACGCCGCTTCCGACGTCATCAGCAAATGCCCGACGGCCATGAGAATAAGCCCGAGGATCGTCGTCAGCCGCTGCCCGAGGACGCGGTCGCCGAGCCATGCCCCAAGCAACGGGGTCAAATAGGTCACGCCGGTGTAGAGTCCGAATATCTGCGACGCGAGCGCGAGCGTGGTCATCGGCCCGAACACCGCTTCCAGACCGCCGCGGAACCCGGCGAAGCCGATGACGCCCTCGACGTGGCCGGGCAACAGCAGCCGATGGATCATGTACAGCGCGAGCAGCGCCTGCATCCCGTAATAGGAAAAGCGTTCCCACATTTGAGTGAAGGCGAGGAACGCCAGCCCGCGGGGATGCCCGAGGAAGGCGGTGTCAGTGCTCTCCAAAACGGTCACACCGATCGCGTCGCCCGATTGTGTTGCCATAGACTGCCCCCGCAGTGTCACGGTGGCAGGCCGCGCGGGCCGACGCAACCGCCCGTCGGTTTGCCAGCACGGCCTCGATACTCTACAGAATGAACGCTTAGCTCCGTGCGCCGTCGCCGCCGCCCACCGAAAGCCCGTCTCGCCATGCCCTTCTCGTCCACCCCCGCCGCGATTGGCGCGGCGCTCGCCGCGCGCGG
>JAYTXW010000337.1:0-4840 GCA_043742745.1 Sphingomonadaceae bacterium | reverse complement strand
ATCATGAACTGCAGGCCCCCGGTGATCGAATTGCGCGTCGTGTCGTTGCCCCCGACGATGAGGAGGATGAGGTTGCCGAGATATTCCATCGGGACCATGTCGCGCGTCGCCGGATTGTGCGCGAGCATCGACACGAGGTCGCCCTTGGGCTCGGCGTTGACCCGCTCGTTCCACAACTTGGTGAAATACATCAGGCATTCGAGCATGATCGCCTCACGCTCGGGCTTGGTTGGGTTGCCCGGCACCGTCTCGTCGGCGGTGGCCATGTCGGACCAGTATGTGAGCAGGCGGCGATCTTCCCACGGGAAGTCGAACAGCGTCGCGAGCATCTGCGTCGTCAGTTCGATCGACACGCGGTCGACCCAGTCGAACGTCTCACCTACCGGCAGGTTGTCGAAAATCGCCTGCGCGCGCTCGCGGATCAGGACTTCGAGGTTGGCAAGATTGCCCGGCGAGACGATCGGCGACACCGCCTTACGCTGAACGTCGTGCTTGGGCGGATCCATCGCGATGAACATCGGCAGAATGAAGTCATCATCCATGTCCTTCGCCGTAATGCCGCCGAGGTGTGCATCCGATGAGAATTGCGCATGGTTGGTGTCGACCGCCATGATGTCGGCGTAGCGCGTTATCGACCAGTACGGCCCGAAGCGCCCGTTGGCGTGGTAATGCACCGGGCTCTCGTCACGCAGCCGCTCGAAGTACAGCCAATGCGTGTCATTCACCCACAGATCGGTGTCGAGCATATCGATTTCAGCGAGCGGCATGGCATAAACGCCCGCGCGCGCCGCCGCGAGATGCGGCGGCTCGTCCGCGTGCAGTGCCGCAAAATCTATCGCTCGCGTCGCCATCGTCGCTCTCCCACCGACCCGTTCCCGAGTCTCGCTCAAGAACGTGCACCGGCGCTACGCAAATGGCAATGGGGTTGCTGTGGTTGAGCCGATTGCCGCAACATCCTATCGCAGGCGATATGACTGACATCCTCACCCTCCCCCGCCCCGACGACTGGCACGTCCACCTGCGCGACGGGGCAATGCTCGCCGCAGTCGCGCCGTTTACTGCGGCGCAGTTCGCCCGCGCCGTCGTCATGCCCAACTTGCGCGAACCGGTGACGACGACGGCGCGGGCCGCCGCTTACCGCGACCGGATCGTCGCCGCTGCTGGCCCCGGCTTCACCCCGCTGATGACCGCGTATCTGACCGACACCAGCGACGCCGCCGACCTGACCGCCGGGCACCGCGACGGTGTCCTGACGGCGGTCAAGCTCTACCCGGCGAATGCGACGACCAACTCCGCCGCCGGTGTCACCGACATCGCCCGCGTCATGCCGGTGCTCGAGGCGATGGCGGGCGCCGGGATGCCGCTGCTGATCCACGGCGAGGTGACCGACACGCACGTCGATATCTTCGACCGCGAGGCGGTCTTCATCGACCGCATCCTCGCCCCGCTGATTGCCCGCCTGCCTGAATTGCGCGTCGTCTTCGAACACATCACGACGGCGGACGCGGCGACGTTCGTGCTCGATTCCGGGCCGAACGTCGCCGCGACGATCACGCCGCACCACCTCCACCTCAGTCGCAACGCGATGTTCGCCGGGGGCATCCGCCCGCACCTCTATTGCCTGCCGGTCCTCAAGCGCGAGCGGCACCGCGTCGCGCTGATCGCCGCCGCGACATCGGGCAGCGCGAAGTTCTTCCTCGGCACCGACTCGGCGCCGCATACGGTCGACACCAAGGAAGCCGCGTGCGGGTGCGCGGGCGTGTTCAATGCCGCCTTCGCGCTCGAAAGCTATGCGGCGGCGTTCGACGCGGTCGGGGCAATCGACCGGCTCGAGGGGTTCGCCAGCCGCCACGGTCCCGCATTCTACCGCCTGCCCGTCAACACCGCGACCGTCACGCTTGAGCGCGCGGCGACCATCGTCCCCGACCGCGTCGGCGACCTCGTCCCGTTCCACGCGGGCAAGACGATCGGCTGGCGAATATCCGGCTGACCGCCTGTTAGCGATCAGCCGGAATCCCGGACGCCTTAGGCGGCGACTGTCCGGCGCTGCCGCAGCGCACCGCCGACCAGACCAAAGCCGCCGATCATCAGCGCCCATGCCGCCGGCTCGGGCACCGCCGCCAACTGGCCGCGAATCTCGCCGCCGGCGAACGATGGCGCATCATGGATGTTCAGGTACACGTTGCCGCCCGCAAGTCCCGCCAGAAACGCCGCGCGCACGCTCGTGATGGTCCCACCGTTGGCGCTGCGGAAACCGCTCGAGTAGGTGCTGAGCGATGTCAGGTTATACACCGCGTCGAACGTTCCCGACTTGGTCGCCGACGGGGCGAAACCGATCGCGACTGTCGCGTTGCCCGTCGGTCCGACGCAGCAATGGATATGGCCGGCACCGGCATTGTTCGTCAGACCGGTCCACGTCATGATGACGTGAAACGAATTGCCGTCGGCGGCGAGGTCGAGAAAACCGGTGCCGCTGGCGGTCGACGCATTGGCCGGGTTTTCATTCAACCCGCTGAGTGTCGTCGTATAGATTTTGGCGGCAGCAGGCGCCGTTGCGACGAGCGCCGCAGCAGCGAGGATGACTGCAAGCTTCATGACAGGGTCCCCTTTAAGTGCGCCGATCGCAGCGATGACGCTGACGCCCTTGTGCCCGCCACTCGCATCCGACGGCACTCATTAACCACCCGCCGCGGAGCGGCATGGTAGCACACGCCGCCGCTGCGGGCGGTCGCGCGGCCCCGCGACACTATTGCATCGCGCCCTTCAGGAACGCCGCGCTCTTCGCCAGCATATCGCGGCGGGCGACGCTGTCGTCGAGCTGGTGGTCGAGGTCCTTGAACTCGACATAGTCGACCCGCTTGCCCGCGCTTTTCAACTGGCTGACCATGAACCGCGCCTGTTCGGGCTCGACGTTGAGATCCTTGTCGCCCTGAAAAATCAGTACCGGGGCTTCGAACGCGGCGGCGTGGCGGGCGGGTGATCCGGCCATGATGTGCGGCCCCTCGCCAATCTGGCCGAGCCGTGCCTGCGCGTTGATGTAGCGCTGCGCCGCTATCCGCCGCAACGTGAAGTCGGTGACGGGCGCGACGGCGACGGTCGCGCGGTACAGGCCGGGATCGACCACATTGGCCTGGAGCGCGGCATAGCCGCCATAGCTCCAGCCAAAGATCGCCAGCTTCTTCGCGTCGACACCTTGGTTGACGAGCCAGCGCCCGCCGTCGTTGACGTCGCCGACCGCAAGCGCCCACGACTTATAGCCGTTGCGCGCGAAGAAGGCGTCGCCGTACCCCGCCGAGCCGCGGAAGTTCGGCTGGAGGACGGCGTACCCCTGCGCCGCGAAGAATTGTGGCAACCAGTCGAACCCCGCGGTATCGCGTGCCGACGGCCCGCCGTGCGGCATGACCAGCCCGGGCAGGCCGCGTGCGCTCGTCTTGCCCGGCGGCAGCGTGAGGAAGCCCGGGATATTCGTCCCGTCGTGCGCCGCATAATGCACCGCGCTAACCGACCCGAGCGCGACGCCGTCGAGCTCTGGATACACCGCGAGAAGCGGCCCGAGTTTCGCAGCGGTCGCGTCGTACAAATAATAACGCCCCGGCGAACTGTCGCCGTCGGCGTAGATCAGCTTCTTCGTCCCGTCCCAGCTTTCGTCGAGAATGGTGATCGCCGGACGATTGGGGAGCGCCCGGCTTAGCGACGCCGCCAGCTTTGCCAGCGGCGCGTCGAAATAATGGACTTCGTTCCGCTCGGTACTGAATGTTGCCCCCACCGCACGGTCGTATTTGCCGATTCGCATGACCCCATCGACATCGACGTCGTCGCGCGCATAGACGAGGCTCCGCGTCCCCGACCCGTCGGTCGCAACAGCGAACAGCGCCGTCCGGCCGTTGAGCGAATCGAGGCTGTAGAGATGGTCTCCGCTGGGGTCGAAGCCGTCGAAGCTGACGCCGCGCGCGTCGCTGAACGCGGCACTCGCGAGCGTCTGCCAATCCTTGCTCCCCTTCGCCCGGACGGCATAGGCCACCCGGTCGCGGACATTGCCATCTGCATCGGCGTTGGCGGTCCCGCGGAAGCGAACGGCGCCGGTATCGTCGGCCCCGAGTTCGACGACGCGGGTGCGGCTCGGCTCGATAAATTTTTGCGTCCCGGTGCGGATGTCGACCATCGCCACGCCGGTGCCCTCGGTCGGGGCTTTGATCAGGCTGCCGACGGTTTCCTTATAGCCGACCTCGACCTGCATCAGGACATGGTCGGGATCGTCGGGCAGCATATTGCGGATCGTCCCGCCGCGAAACGCGACTTCCTCGGTAAATGCCGTCCGCTGGCTGAGCATCTTGACGTTCTTGCCGTCGGTATCGATCGCGACGACCCGGGTGTAATCCTGATTATGATCGCCCGCGTTGAGAACGCCGTAAATCGTGCAGATCAAGCGCGTCTCGGTCTTGAAGACACAATGGTTCGGCCGCTGTTCGAGCGTCGCCCCGCCAGAAATCGCCTTGGTTTCGCCGCTGGCCAGATCGGCGACATAGATCGCCAGACCGCCGGACTTGTACGCGCCGACATAGGCGATCTTGTCTCCCAGCGGCGACAGCACGACGCGCGTCGCCGCTGGTCGCGCCGCAAACCGCGCGGCGAGATCGACTTCGCCGAAAACAGGCGACGCGGCAGCAAGCGCCAGCGCGCCAATCAGGTAACGCATTCGAAACACCCCCTTGCCGAGCGATCAACCTAGCAGCGGCGCGGTTTCGTTGCAGCCTTTATTGTTGGCCGAGCGCGGGGATGCCCGAACCGGCGATTACGCCGTCAACCGCGCCAGTGCGCCCTGCGCGTCGGCCTGAATCGC
>JAYTXW010000336.1:0-2580 GCA_043742745.1 Sphingomonadaceae bacterium | reverse complement strand
AGGAGAGACCCATGTCGACCATCGCGATCGTCTATCATTCGGGCTACGGCCATACCGCGAGGCAGGCCGAGGCGGTCGCCGCCGGTGCCCGCGCCGCCGGGGGCGACGTCACGTTGCTCAGGGTCGAGGAACTGGTCGACGCCGATGCGCCAGGCTGGGCGGCGCTCGACGGCGCCGACGCGATCATCTTCGGCGCGCCGACGTACATGGGCAGCGCGTCCGCCCCATTCATGGCGTTCAAAGATGCCACGTCGAAGCGGTGGATGACCGGCGCGTGGAAGGACAAGATCGCCGCCGGGTTCACCAATTCGGGATCGATGAGCGGCGACAAGAATAATACGCTGGCGGGCTTCGTCGTGCTGGCGATGCAGTTGGGCATGATCTGGGTCGGGCAGGAGCTGATGTCAGGCAATAATTCGAGCCACGGCTCGCCCGACGACCTCAACCGCCTCGGCTTCTCGCTCGGCGCGGCGGCGCAATCGAACGTCGACGCCAGCCCCGATGTCGCGCCCCCGGCATCCGACCTCAAGACCGCCGAGCATTTCGGTGGCCGCGTCGCGACCGTCACCGCGCGCTTCGCCAAGGCCTAGGCCAACCCCAGCACCTTGTGCGTCTGCAACCCCAGCCGCCAGCGCGGGTGGGCGAGGCAATAGGCAACCGCCGCCGCTGTGTTCGCGGCGGCATCCGGCCCGTCCATCGGCTGCAGGAAGAAGTGCGCGAAGGCGAGGTGCGTAAACCGCTCGGGCGGCGCCAGCGGCTGCGGGTAGACGAGCTTCAGTTCGTCGCCCGCCGTCAGCACGAGCGGCGCCGCGGCCTTTGGGCTGACGCAGACCCAGTCGAGCCCCGGCAGCGGCGCCTGTGTCCCGTTGGTTTCGACCCCGACGGCAAAGCCGTGGCCGTGGAGCGCGTCGATCAGCGCGGTATCGAGTTGGAGCAACGGCTCGCCACCGGTGCAGATCACCAGCCGGTGATCGGGCTCGCTCCCCCACGCCGCCGCGACCGCCCCGGCCAGCGTCGCTGCATCGGCAAACTTACCCCCGCCAGGGCCGTCGGTGCCGACGAAATCGGTGTCGCAAAAGCTGCACACCGCCGCCGCCCGGTCGACCGCGCGCCCGCTCCACAGGTTGCACCCGGCGAAGCGCAGGAACACCGCGCGCCGCCCCGTCTGCGCGCCCTCGCCCTGAAGCGTGACGTAGAGTTCCCTTACGGCGTAGGTCATCGCGGCCGCTGCCTCACAGCGCGGGGTCCGTCACTCCCGCCTCCGCAAATCCCTTGGCGCGCAGGCGACACGAATCGCACATCCCGCACGGACGTCCAGCAGGCGTCGGGTCGTAGCAGCTCCACGTGAGCGACAGGTCGACGCCGAGCACCCCCGCCTCGCGGACGATGTCGGCCTTGGTCATTTCTTTCAACGGTGCGTGCACCGTGAAGCCGCCGTCTTTGGTAGCAATATTCGCCAGGGCCTCGAACGCCGCGATGAACGCCGGGCGACAGTCGGGGTAGCCCGAATAATCGAGCGCGTTGACGCCGATGAACAGGTCCTTTGCCCCCGCCGCCTCCGCCCAGCCGAGCGCGACCGACAGAAAGATCGTATTGCGGGCAGGGACGTACGTCACCGGAATCCCCGGCTCGACGCCTGACTTGGGCACCGCGATGTCGGCAGTCAGGGCCGAGCCGCCGAACCCGCGGAGATCGAGCGGCAGGACGATATGGCGCTCGACCCCGATCGCGGCGGCGACCCGCGCGGCGTGGTCGAGCTCGATCCGGTGACGCTGATTATAGTCGATCGTCAGCGCGAGTAGGCGAAACCCCTGCGCCCGGGCGATCGCCGCGACGGTCGTCGAATCGAGACCCCCCGACAGCAGGATGACGGCGAGCGGCGCAAGGGAGGTCGAAGGCACAGCGAGGTCGGTAGAACGCTCGACCGGGCGCGACAAGTCAGGCGGCGAGCCGAATGTCGCGCGCGTGCGCCGGATACGGGGCGATCCGGGAAGCCGACTGCGCCTGCCCACCCAGCGTGCAGGCAAACCCGTGGTTGACGTCGCGGTGATGCGCCTCGTCGGCGCGAACGAGGGCGATGACGTCGCGCAGCGTCGCGTCGCGCGGCAGCTGCCAATAATGGCGGGCGATCGGCGGCGCCGCGACGTTCTCGGCGCGCCCGGCATCGATTTCCTGCAGATACAGCGAGTAGCTCACCACGGCCTCTTCCTCGAAATAGCCGACGACGCGGTGCGCGGTGCGTGCCGAAATGCAGTACAGCGCGAAGAAGCCGATATAGAAGGCGGCCTGCACGAGCTGGATCATCAACCGCTCGAAATAGGTTGGCTGCGCGACCTCGAGAAAAGTCATCAGGTGCATCCGTTCGTTCTCGGCCTCCTCCATCAACGTCCGGATCCAGCCGTTGTCGTCCGACATCGTCCGCAGGCACCGCAGGTGGGTCAGCGTCGCGCCGACCATGCCCGGCACGGCGGCGACTGTCTCGAGAACAATGGCGCGGTGGCCGTAACGCTTGGCAAAGAACGTGTCGGCGGCAAAGCGCAAAAGCTTGGTAAAGCCGAGCGCGACCCGGTCGGACACGGT
>JAYTXW010000335.1:0-5158 GCA_043742745.1 Sphingomonadaceae bacterium | reverse complement strand
GATTTGTCGGAAGGATGCACTTTCGCCCGGTGTATGGATGGTGGTTGGCGTGTTGGGGGCGAAGAGTGACACAAAGGCCGGGTAGCGTACGCGGCTGGCGATGGCCATACCGGCATTGCGCGTTAGCGCAGCGTCGACCGCCTTGATCGCGACCGCGAATTCGCCGCTCGCGAAGGCGCGGGCACCCTCCATCGTATCGGCGGCGGCTGGGTCGGGCGTCGTTGCCCGGAAGCGCGCGGTCGTCTCGCGCATCGCAGCAAAATCACCGGCGGCAGCCTCAAGGTTGAGTGAATCCCACACCGCCAGCGGCCATAACGGATCGATCTGGCGAACGCGTTCGAGCGCCGCTCGTCCGCGGCGCAGGTCGTCAAGACTGTAGAAGTATAAGTTCCACACGCCGATCAGCGCATCGACGTCGTTTGGGCGCAGGGCGATGGCGCGATTAAAGTTTTCGACCCTTTTTTGCGGGTCATGCGACTCTTCCATGCGACCCAGCGCGGCATAGGCTCCTGACCGGCCACCATCGAGCGCGATCGCGACATTCGCCTGCGTCGTCGCCTCGGCGATGGCGATGCTTTCGGGGATATCGCCATATTGTTCGGACGACAGCAACATCGTCGCGAATGCATAAGTCGCGTGTGCCGGGGCATAGGTCGGGTCGGCGGCGATCGCCTCGGCGAGCATCGCGCGGGCGCGGGTCAGTTCGGCAGCTTGGCGGCTGTGGATCAGCTGGCGCGCGACGACGACCTTTTCATAGACGCCTGCCACCTTCGACTGCGCTTCGGCAGCAGCCGCCGCCGCGTCGCTCGCGCCGCCGATCCGCGTGGCGACGGCGCGGGCGATCTCCTCCTGCACGGCGAAGGCGTCGTTCGCGCCGCGGTCAAAGCTCTGCCCCCAGACCTCGCCGCCGTCGGCGGTGTCGATCAGCCGGACCGAGACGCGGATGCGGTCGGCCTGGCGGCGAACGCTGCCTTCGAGCAAACGCCCGACGCCGAGCTTGGCACGGATTACCTGAGGGTCGGCGAGTTTGCCGCGAAAGCTCCACGCCGACGTTCGCCCGACGACCTTGAGATGAGGATCGCGGGCGAGCGTATCAAAGATTTCCTCGGCGATGCCGTCGGCGAACAGCGCGCCGTCGCCGCCGCCGGTCATATTCTCGAACGGCATCACCGCGATGCGCGTCGCCGCCGTCGCCGCACCGGGGGCAACCAACGGCCAGCCGAACCAGCCCGCGACGCCCAGACCGACGACCGAGCGCGGGCGGGAGCGGCGGCTGTAGACGGGGACCGGTGGGGCGATCACACCGTCGACGACCCCGGCAATACCATCGAGTAGTGCGGCGACTTCAGGCGCATTCGCCCGCTGGTTCCAGTGGCTGAAATCGATCGTGTGCGTCTGGCGGAAGCCGAGCGGCGGTGGCGTCGCATCGAGCTGGATCGGGACCAGTCGCTGGCGGTCGCGCCCGCTCGCCGCCTCGTCGCGAACCCAGCCCGAAATGACCGATGCTGCCGACCATGCGACGATGACCGCGTCGGCATGGTCGAGGGCGTCCTCGATCGCGCGCGCGAACTCCGACCCACCCGACAGCTTGCCGTCCCACCACACGCTATGGCCCGCGGCGGTCAAGGCATCGACGAGCGGCGCGACCCGCGCCCGGTCGCCACGCGCATAACTGATGAAAAGATTGCGCGCTTGGGTTGCCATCCGACTCCGCCGATGCCCGCGCACAGCGGCGTAAACAAAACTGGACTATGGCGAACTATGTTACGGCGGGCTAACTAAAAACGAAGTGATGCTTGGGCAAGAGAATATTGCAGTCAAGCGAAGGGCTGCCGGTTTGGGGTAGACCCGCTTAACCCAGCAAATGCTCGCGATACGTCGCCCGCAGCGTTGTCTTGAGCAGCTTCCCCGTCGCGGTATGCGGCAGCTCCGACACGAACACGACATCGTCGGGCATCCACCATTTGGCGATGCGCGGGTTCAAGTGGGCGATAACGTCGGCCTTGGTCACACCGTGCTGTGCGACGATGATCAGCAGCGGGCGCTCGTCCCACTTCGGATGAGGAACGCCGATGACCGCCGCTTCGACCACGCCGGGGCAGCCGACGGCGGTATTCTCAAGATCGATCGAGCTGATCCACTCGCCGCCCGATTTGATGACATCCTTGGCACGGTCGACGATCGCCATATAGCCGAACGAGTCGATCGTCGCGATGTCGCCGGTATCGAACCAGCCGTCGGCGTCGGTCGCAGGGGCGTCGGCGGCGTAATAGGTCGCAACGATCCACGGCCCCCGCACGAGCAGCCGCCCGAAGGCGACGCCGTCGCGCGCGAGTTCGATGCCGTCGTCGTCGACGATCTTCATTTCAACACCGAAGATGCTGCGCCCTTGCTTCGCCTGCATCGCGGCCTGATCGGCGAGCGAAAGCGCCATGACCTCGGGCGTCGGCGCGCCGATCGACCCGATCGGCGACATTTCGGTCATGCCCCACAAATGGCTGACGGTTACACCCCGATCGGCGAACGCGGCGATCATCGATGGCGGCACGGCCGACCCGCCGATGTTGACGCGGGTCAGTTTGCCAAGATCACCGCCGGTGGCCGCGAGATGCTGGAGGACGCCCAACCAGATCGTCGGCACCCCGAGCGCGAAATCGACGCCTTCGTCGCGGATCAGCTGTGTCAGCGTCGGCGCGTCGAAATGCGGGCCGTTGAGCACCAGCGCCGACCCGGCGGCGGCGGCGGCATAGGGCACACTCCACGCATTAACATGGAACATCGGCGCGACCGGCAGCACAACCGACCGCGCACCCAATGCCAGCACGTCGGCCCCGGTCGCCGCGAGCGCGTGGAGGACGGTCGAGCGGTGGCTGTAGAGGACGCCCTTCGGGTGACCGGTCGTCCCGCTGGTATAACATAGCCCCGCGGGCTCGGATTCGGCGAGATCGACCCACGCGAAATTGGGATCGCCACTCGCAACAAGATCCTCGTAACACAACAAATCGAGCGACGACGGGGGCAGGTGCGCGCGGTCGGCGAGGACGACGATGTGCGCGACCCCGGTCAAGCGCGGCGCAAGGCGTTCGACAAGGGGGACAAAGCTGAGGTCGACCAGCAACACCCGATCGGCGGCGTGGTCGATGATATAGGCGATCTGATCGTCGAAGAGCCGCGGGTTGATCGTGTGTGCGATGCCCCCCGCGCCACCGATGCCGTACAGGCATTCGACGTGACGCCACGTATTCCACGCCAGCGTCGCAACGCGCTCGCCTCGCGTTACGCCCAGTCCGGCCAGCGCCGATGCCAGTCGCCGCGACCGCGCCGCAACCACTCCCCACGTCGTCCGATGGGTTCCGCCCTCGACCGCTAGCGAGACGATGGCACGGTCCGCGTGGTTGCGTCCGACATGATCGAGCAACCGCCACGTAACCAGCGGCCAATCCTGCATTCCGGCGTCGATCATCACATCCCCCGTTTCGCTGATCGTATCAGGCAGCCGGGGGCAACCTCAAGCCACTTGACACTATGGAACATATAGTGAACATGACGGTCGATGTAGGAGATAAGACATGATCGCCGTAATCGTCTGTAGCGTTTTCAATATCACACTGTTGATCGGGCTAATCGCCGGGATTGTGACCGGCTTAGTGCGTGCACGGCATTCGATCGCCGCTGCGCTGGCCTATGCGCCGCCGGCGCCCTTTACGACGCGATCTGCGCGCTTGGTCCTCGCTTGACCCGCCGCGCGGCACGAACGCCGAATGGGATCGACACGGTGTAGCCGAGGCTGAGCAGCGATAGCGTCATCCACGGGACGGTGAACAGCATTCCGGCGAACAGGGCGACGCCGAGCAGCGCGATGAGGCGCCATTCGGAGCGCAGCCGCGCCGATCCCCAGCTAAACGTCGGCAAGCTCGACGCCATCAACACAGCGACAACGACCATCACGACGGCGCTGACGACGGCGCGGGTATAAAGGTCGCGTCCGTCGCCGAACGCTGGCAGCAACGGCCCGAGCCAAAGCCACACGAAGATCGGGCTGAGCGCGAGGCCCGCCGCGACCGGGGCCGGGACGCCGACCAGCCCGCGTTTCGCACCGTCCGGCGGCGTCACCGCCCCGATCCCGGCATTGAACCGCGCCAGCCGCAACGCGCAGGTGACGGCATGGGCAAGCGCGACGATCCAGCCGAACGCGGGAAGAAACTGAAGCGCCCACAGATACATGATCAAGGCGGGGGCGACCCCAAAGGCGATGACATCGGACAGCGAATCGAGTTCGGCCCCAAATCGCGTCGCCCCCTTCAGCAGACGCGCGATCCGCCCGTCGATACCGTCGAGGACGCCCGCTATCACGATCGCCGCCACCGCCTTGTCCCATTCACCCGCGATGCCAAAACGCACGCCGGTCAGTCCGCCGCACAGGGCCAGTACGGTCACCGCATTGGGGATAAGCGCCCGGATCGGGATGACCCGGCCGAAGCGACGCGGCTCGGTCACCGGGCGCGCCGCAGCGTCACTGGGTCGTGCCCGCCGTTATTCCGGGCGCGCCACGTCGCGCGAGGACCGTCTCGCCCGCGACGCACCGCTGGCCGGGCAGGACCTCAACGCCATAGCCCGCCGGAAGATAGACATCGACGCGGCTGCCGAAGCGGATCAGCCCGACCCGTTGCCCGGCGACGAGGCGATCACCGGGTTCAACGAAGCGCATGATGCGCCGCGCAATCAGTCCGGCGATCTGCGTGAAGCCGACCCGCGTGCCGTCATCACCCTCGATAACGAAATACTGGCGCTCGTTATCGTCGGATGCCTTGTCGAGATCGGCGTTCAGGAACTTGCCGGGCACATAGACGACCCGGCTGACCCGCCCGGCGATCGGCGTCCGGTTAATATGGACGTCGAACACATTCATGAACACCGATACGCGGGTGGCAACGAGTTCGCCAAGGCCGTCGTCGCCCGCGAGCTGGCGCGGCACAGCGACGGTCGCGACCATACACACCATACCATCCGCCGGAGAAATAAGCAGCCCGTCGCCCGCCGGAGTGATCCGGGCCGGATCGCGAAAGAACATTGCGACCCACGCTGTCACTCCGGCGAGGAGCCACCCCACCGACGTCCAGTGCAATCCGAAGGCGACGATTAACGTGACGACGCCAGC
>JAYTXW010000334.1:0-2994 GCA_043742745.1 Sphingomonadaceae bacterium | reverse complement strand
CGAAGGTAATCAAGACGAGGTCGTCGGGGGTCGCCGCAGCGAATTGAGAGGAGTCGACGCCGAGCCGTTTCAATCGTACCCGCGCCGCAACATGGTCCCCCGGCGCGAGGAGCGCGATCGCATCGGCGATCGCCGCGCTTGTCGCCTCGCGCCGCCGCCCCGTGCCGCGAAGATCGAGGCGATGGACCGCGTACCCCGGAACCGCCGACAGGCGCTTCGCCAGTAAATCGGCGTCGGCGACAGCATAGTCGAGGTGAAAGCGGTCCTCGGCATAATCGTCGATCCCAATGGTTAGCAGATACGCCTTGTGCTGCGTCGGCCAGACGAGAGGCCGGGTATAACTAGCGCGCGCGGTGTCGCTCTTCACTCGGTCGGCGTTGAAAGCATAGGCCTGGAATGTGACGTGGGCGGCGTCGAGGCCGGTTGGCAGGCGCACAGTGAAGCTATCGCGCACAGGCGCAGGGCCGTTCGCCAGACCCTTGGGGTCGATTGTGACATGATGTAGCGACCGCCACCTGGCAATGTCTTCGCGCGTTATCGCCACCGCCGTCGCACGATCGGGCTTCACATCCGATATCGAAGGGCGCTGGCCGACTAGCTTTCCGTCGCGGAACAGCAGCAGATCGTACACGCCCGACACCGTCTTGCCATTGGGAGCAGGCGCCTCGACGCTATGCGCTTCAACCTCAACGGTGGCCGTATCGCGGGTTGGGCCGGGGCGAACGCTGACTATGCGGACGGCAGGCAGCGTCCGATTGAGCCCACTTACCGGAGCGGGCGGCGGCAGGGCGGCCTCGCAGCGCGCGTCGCGGGTGCACGCGAGCGTCTTGCCAAAAAGTTGCGGTTCGAAATAGTCGCGCATGAACGTCTGGCCGCCAAGACTGCGCAGCGGCTCGTCGGGAAAGGTCCAGCGGAAGGCGTTGGTGTCGGGGCCCAGCAGACTGTCGTAGCGGCCAACCTCGTCATAGGTGACAAAGCCACTCGCCCCAATCCGCTGGAGGGTCAGGATCGTGCTGCCTAAAACGGTCTCGAAGAACCGCAGGCTGCCGTCGGGGGCGGCGATCCAGACCAGCCCGCCCCCGGCGACGAAGCCGCCGCTCAGCGCATTGTCGATGTAATTAAGATAGCCGTTGGGTTCGGCGCGCGTGAGCGATTGCAGATTGGCGACCTGATCCCCGCCGGTCGGGACAGCAACTAAACTGCTGTTGTCGATCGCGATAATCGGTGCCTTGTCGTTCCCCAGCGAACGGGTTTGACGCCCGGTTACAAGGTCGATGACCCTGACTGCCTTGTCAGTTTCGACGACAACACGCTTCCCATCGGGCGTCAGCGCGACGGTTTGCGCGCGTTCGTCGTCGCTCAGCCAGTTGATTGAGACGGTCCGGGCGATGGCGGGCGTGCCGGCCAGCAGGTTCCCTTCGATCACCATCAGGCGCGACTGAACGGTATTGAGCGCGCCTTGATCGACGGCATTTGGGTGGGCGTAGGCGGTCGTCCGGCGCGTAAGGAGGGCGGTCTTGAGGCCGTTGGAAGAAGTTGCGAGCGCTTCAACGACCGGCGCACCAAGCCCGGTCGCGCGCACCGGACGCCACGCGCGGCTACCGGGGGTGCGCACCCAGAGTCCGGGCGTCGCCATCCCGAGCGAAATCTCGGCGAGTTCGCCGCATCGCGACGCGCGCCCGGCGAGCATCGCACCAGCACCTTTATAGGGGACCGTCAGGCAGCGGAAACTCGCTTGGTCGATGATCTTAGATCGTGCCGCGTCGACGACGAGGGTTGGCTGCGACGTAAAACGACCGTCACCGTCACCGCTCAGCATGAAATAGCCCGTATCGAGCCAGCGGATATGGCGGTAGGCTCCCTTGACGCGGAGGGCGGCCGTCCGGACGCCGCTGGTCAGCGACCAGACTTCGGCGTGTGATGCCACTGTGGTCTGCAACGCCCCGCTGACTTCGGCAGCAAGCGATAGCGCCGACGTTCCGTCGGGCGTCACGGCGACATCGATCAGCGGCACGGACGTGCGCGCGGCGAGCACGACTGGCGCGCGACGAGGGTTATGGATCGTGTAGCTGCCCCCATTAGTGATCAACACCGAGCCGTCGCGCGCGGTCGGGAAGCGCGATGAATAATGGCTGCAGCTACCATGCCGTACGGTTTCAGTTACGTCCGTTACACTTGTTGGAACGTCGATTTCGTATGTCCGGCAGCGCGTCGCGCTGGCTTCGGTGCGGAGCGCGATTTTTTGTCGATCGGCGCTGATACTGAGGTCGACGCCGTAGATCAGGGCTGGCTTCAGCCATTGAAGGCCGATCGCGTTGATGAGGTTACCGGTGCGCGCGTCCCACAACTGGACCGCGCGGCGGCCGATCGAGGCGCTAACGAGCAGGCGGCTATCGCTGCTCCACGCAAAGACGGCGTCAGCCGGCGGTGGCGGCCCTTGGACAACGATCTGCGGCGCATCTTCCCGAAACGCGCCATAGGATTCGGGCCGCGCAGTGTCGGACGCCGCGATCATCGCCAGCAGCGCCAGCACCGCCTGTGACCGCTTCATCCCACGCTCCCCGCCTTCTTAGCGTGCCAAATGGACGGCTCGCACGCGCATCACCGATGCTATACACCGTTGGTCCGCGAGCAAGGGGTCCGCATGAGCCAAGCGGGGGTGGCCGTCTTCATCAGTTACGCCCGCGCCGACCGCGCCCGCGTGGGGAAGCTCGCGGCCGCGCTGGCGGGGCGCGGGCTGACGGTGTGGTGGGACGATCACCTTACCGGCGGGGCAGCATTCGCGCGGACGATCGAAACCGAACTGGCGCGGTGCGACGCGGTCATCGTCGTCTGGTCGGCGGCCGGGGTCGCGTCCGACTGGGTTCGCGACGAGGCGGCGGTAGGACGCGACCGGGGGGTTCTGGTGCCGATCAGCTTCGACACGACGCCACCCCCGCTCGGCTTTCGCCAATATCACTCGCTCTCCTTTGTCGCCTGGAGCGGGGGTGACGA
>JAYTXW010000333.1:0-2779 GCA_043742745.1 Sphingomonadaceae bacterium | reverse complement strand
CGCTTGGGGGCCGCCGCAGCATCTGGCGCAAGCCCGCCTCCGCGCGATCGAGGAGGGGCTGCCGATTGCCCGCGTCACCCCGACCGGGATCAGCGCGATAATCGACGCCCATGGCCGGGTCGTCGCGAGCATCGCCCCGCACGTCATGTCGACGCTGTCGCTGCGCCTGCCGCCGCCGTTGCCGCCGACGCTGTTCGCGCGCTTTGCCCATTGGACGAGCTTTGGCTTTGGGCTGGCACTACTCGTCGCCGCCATCGTTCTTCGGCGACGGATATAAGGATTGCCTTATACGGCTTGCGTGCGGCCGCTCCCGCCACTAATCGTCGCAGGAAATATAAAGGTCACCCGCATGCCGCGCAGCGCGTTCCTCTTCACCAGCGAATCGGTCTCCGAAGGCCACCCCGACAAGGTTGCCGACCAGATCAGCGACGCCGTCGTCGACCTGTTCCTGAGCAAGGACCCCTATGCCCGCGTCGCCTGCGAGACGCTGACCACGACCAACCGCGTCGTCCTCGCGGGCGAGGTGCGTGGGACCGGCATGATCGACACTGCCGGCAACTGGACTCCCGGCGCCCAGGAGGAGATCCAGGCCGCTGTCCGCGCCACCGTCGCGCGCATCGGTTACGAACAGGATGGCTTCCACTGGCAGAACCTCGTCTTTGAAAACCACCTTCACCCGCAATCGGCGCATATCGCACAGGGCGTCGATGCCAGCGGCAACAAGGACGAAGGCGCGGGCGACCAGGGCATCATGTTCGGCTACGCGACCGACGAGACGCCCGATTTCATGCCCGCGACGCTCTACTATTCGCACAAGATTCTCGAGCGGATGGCCGCCGACCGCCATTCAGGCGCTGCCCCATTCCTCGAACCCGACGCCAAGAGCCAGGTAACGCTGGCCTATGAGGACGAACGCCCCGTCCGCGCCACTGCGCTCGTCGTCTCGACCCAGCACGCGGTCGATTACTGCGTCCCATGGGACGCCGACGGCGAAACGGGGGGCGACGCCGCGAAGTACGCGACACTCCGCGATTATGTCACCCGCGTCTTCCACGACATCTTGCCCGACGGCTTCATCACCGCCGACACCAAAATATACGTCAATCCGACCGGGCGCTTCGAAATCGGCGGCCCCGACGGCGATGCGGGCGTCACCGGGCGCAAGATCATCGTCGACACCTATGGCGGCGCGGCTCCCCACGGCGGCGGCGCGTTCAGCGGCAAGGACCCGACCAAGGTCGACCGCTCGGCGGCGTATATCAGCCGCTACATGGCCAAGAACATCGTCGCCGCCGGCCTCGCCCGCCGCGTCACGATCCAGCTCAGCTATGCGATCGGCGTGTCGGAGCCGCTGTCGCTGTACGTTGACACGCACGGCACTGGCACCGTGCCCGAGGCGACTCTCGAAGCCGCGCTGCCGACGCTCGTCCGCCTGACCCCACGCGGCATCCGCGAACACCTCGGCCTCAACAAGCCGATTTACCAGCGCAGCGCGAGCTACGGTCACTTCGGGCGCACCCCCGACGCCGATGGCGGCTTCAGCTGGGAAAAGATCGACCTCGTCGACGCGCTGAAGGCGGCGGTCGCCTGATTTCGACCGACCCGACCACCCTGCGCCGCCTTTATGGTCGACAGCAGGGGCACAAGTTGCGGATCGGGCAGGCGGCGCTCGTCGAGACGCTGCTACCGCGGGTCGCAGTGCCCGCCGGACCGCTCGATGTCGCCGCGCTGTTCGGCACGACGGGCGATCGCGCGCGCCCGCTATGGCTCGAAATTGGGTTTGGGTCGGGCGAGCATCTTGCCGCCCAAGCCGCTGCCAACCCGCACGTCGGGTTGATCGGGGCCGAGCCGTTTCTCAATGGCGTCGTCGGCGCGCTTGGCCATATCGAGCGCGGCGCGCTGACCAATGTCCGGCTGCATATGGGCGACGCGCTCGCCGTCCTCGACCGGCTACCCGACGGCGGGCTGGCGCGCGCGTTCCTCCTCCACCCCGATCCGTGGCCGAAGGCGCGCCATGCCAAGCGGCGCTTCGTCAATCCCGGACCGCTCGACCTGCTCGCGACGAAGCTGGCTCCGGGGGCCGAATTGCGGATCGGCACCGATCACGCAGTCTATTGCCGCCACACGCTGATGATGATGGCGCAGCGCCGCGATTTCGTCTGGACGGCAACGTCGCGCGCCGATTGGGAAACCCGTCCCGCCGATTGGCCGCCGACGCGCTATGAGGCGAAGGCCCGGCGGCAAGGCCACGAAGTCTGGTATTTCAGCTTTCGCCGCGCGGGGTGACCGTTAGCCGGCATGGTCAAAGCAGCGCGGCGCGCGTTGCGTCATGGGCGCATCCCGGCTAATTCACCGCCGATGGTTGCTTTCCTCGAATTCGAAAAGCCCGTCGCCGAACTTGAGGCGCGCGTTGCCGACCTTCGCGCCGATGGCTCGCCCGAAGCGCGCGCCGAGGCCGACCGCCTCGCCGAACGCGCCGAACGCCAACTCGCCGATATTTATTCGCGGCTGACGCCGTGGCAGAAAACGATCGTCGCGCGCCACGCTGAACGCCCGCATTTCAAGGACTATGTCGCTGCCCTGATCGACGACTTCACCCCGCTCGCGGGCGACCGCGCTTTTGGCGAGGATGCCGCGATCGTCGGCGGGATCGGACGGCTCAAGGGGCGGTCGGTCATGATCATCGGCCATGAGAAGGGGGCCGACACCGCCAGCCGGGTCAAACACAACTTTGGCATGGGCCGCCCCGAGGGCTACCGCAAGGCGACGCGGCTGATGG
>JAYTXW010000332.1:0-3690 GCA_043742745.1 Sphingomonadaceae bacterium | reverse complement strand
GCCGCGAACGACGGCGACGCGACCGCCAGCAGCCATACAACTGCGACGGTGACGATGCTGGTCGCTCCCGACCGGATGAATATGCGCGTACCCATGATTCCTACGCCCAATTACCAGCGCGATTGATGTTCGCCCAGCCCTTGCAACAGCTTCTAAGCCGCAAACCCTTCTTGTTCCTTGACCAGATACGATCAGAAATGTGAATCTCACCCACCTCCGCGCGAATCCCGAAACGGTGTTGCCCAAGTGCATCGCCCTTCCCGTTACCCCGGTCGCCTCCTATAAGGGCGCGGTAATGACGTGTGGAGCAGTTTGATGGATGCGATCGGGCTTGGCGGGCGGGCGATTCTGGTGGCGGCGATGCTGGCCGGGGCGTCGGGCTGCGCGCACCGCGCCACCGAGCACAAGGGCAGCAAACACGCCCGCGGCCCGGTGATCGCCCCCGCGCGGCTCGCGACTATCGGCGTCAATGCCTATCTGTGGCAAGCGAGCCTCGACACGATCGCGTTCATGCCGATCGCGTCGGTCGATTCGAACGGCGGCGTCATCGTCACCGACTGGTACGTCAGCCCGGCGACCCCCGACGAACGGATCAAGGTGACGATCGCCATCCTCGATACCGTCCTCCGCGCCGATGCCGTCCGCGTGTCGGCCAACCGCCAGCAGCTGAGCACGACCGGCTGGGTCGAAGCTCCTGTTCGCGCCGGGACGGTGCAAAAGCTTGAAGAGACGATCCTTGGTCACGCCCGCGACCTGCGCCGAGCATCGATTTCGGGGTGACGCCGACGATTGACGCGGCAGGCGGCGACGACGCGCGCAACACCGAGCAGCGGGCCAGCACGCCCGCCCGGTTTGATTTCGCGAGGGCCGAGGCACGCTGGCAGTCAGCGTGGACCGCCGCCGCGACCTTTCGCGCCGACGATGCCAGCCCGCGCGCCAAGACCTTCATCCTCGAGATGTTCCCGTATCCATCGGGTAAGATCCACGTCGGCCACGTCCGTAACTATGTCATGGGCGACGTGCTCGCGCGGACGCGGCGCGCGCAGGGGTTCGAAGTCCTCCATCCGATGGGGTGGGATGCGTTCGGGATGCCGGCCGAGAACGCCGCGATCGAACGTGGCGTCCATCCGGGGACGTGGACGCGCGCCAATATCGCGGCGATGCGCGGGCAGTTGCAGCGGCTGGGTTTTGCGCTCGACTGGAGCCGTGAACTGGCGACGTGCGAACCGGATTATTACGGGCACGAACAGGCGCTGTTCCTCGACCTGATGGCGGGCGGCCTCGTTTATCGCAAGCAGAGCGCGGTCAACTGGGACCCGGTCGATCACACCGTACTGGCGAACGAACAGGTCATCGATGGACGCGGCTGGCGGTCGGGGGCGCTCGTCGAGCGGCGCCAGCTCAGCCAGTGGTTCCTGAAGATCACCGACTTTGCTGACGAACTGCTCGACGGGTTGGCGACCCTCGACCAATGGCCCGACAAGGTGCGGCTGATGCAGGAAAACTGGATCGGCAAGAGCGTCGGCTTGCGGTTCAGGTTCGACGTCGTCGGCGACGGCGACGGCAGTTTTGACGTCTTCACCACCCGCCCCGACACATTGTTTGGCGCAAGCTTCGCCGCGATCGCCCCCGATCACCCGATTGCCAAGGACTTGGGCGCGACCGACCCCGCACTCGCCGTGTTCAGCGCCGTATGTCTCGCTACCGGCACCGCCGCCGCCGAGGTCGAGACGCGCGAGAAGCTCGGCTACGACACCGGCTTGCGCGTCCAGCATCCGCTCGATCCGGCGATCACGCTGCCAGTGTTCGTCGCCAACTTCGTCCTGATGGATTATGGCACCGGAGCGATCTTCGGCTGCCCGGCGCACGATCAGCGCGACCTCGACTTCGCCCGCAAATACGGCCTGCCGGTCCTCGCCGTTGTCGCTCCCGCTGTCGGCGTCGCCATCACCGATGAGGCGTATGTTGGCCCCGGACGGATCGTCAATTCGGGCTTCCTCGACGGGATGAGCATCGACTCCGCCAAGGCCGCCGTGATCGCTCGCGCCGAAAGCGGCGGCTGGGGCAGCGGTACGACCGTGTGGCGGCTGCGCGACTGGGGCGTCAGCCGCCAGCGGTACTGGGGAACCCCGATCCCGGTGATCCATTGCGCGTCGTGCGGCGTCGTCCCCGTCCCGCTTGAGCAGCTACCCGTTGTCCTGCCCGAAGACGTGACGTTCGACGTCCCCGGCAACCCGCTCGACCGCCACCCGACGTGGAAGCACGTTGCTTGCCCGACGTGTGCCGAACCGGCGGTGCGCGAGACCGACACGCTCGACACGTTCGTCAATTCGTCGTGGTATTTCCTGCGCTTCGCCAGCGCACCCGCGACCTGTGCGTTCGACCCCGACGTCGCCAAGGCGTGGCTGCCGGTCGCGCAATATATCGGCGGGGTCGAGCACGCGATCCTGCACCTGCTTTACGCCCGCTTCTGGACCCGCGCGCTCCGCCGGATCGGCAAGATCGACCTGACCGAACCGTTCACCGGATTGTTCACGCAGGGGATGGTGACGCACGAAACGTACCGCCGCGCCGGGACCAATGCTGCCGCCACCACCGAAGACGATTTCGAGGGCGATACCGACACAGTTGGTGCGTGGCTGCTGCCATCTGAAGTCGAGCGGCGCGGCGACGCGGTGGTCGAACGCGCGACGGGACTGGCGGTCGAGGTTGGTCGCGTCATCAAGATGTCGAAATCGAAGAAGAACACTGTCGACCCCGACGCGATCCTCGCGCGCTATGGGGCGGACGCCGTGCGCTGGTTCTCGCTGTCCGATTCTCCCCCCGAACGCGACCTGGCGTGGTCGGAGGCGGGGATCGACGGCGCGTGGCGGCTGGTTCAGCGCGTCTGGCGGCTCGCGCTGACCGGTGCGGGTGATGGTGACGACATGGCCACGGCCAAGGCGGCGGCGAAGGCAATTGCGGGTGTCACTGCCGATATCGACAAGCTTCAGTTCAACAAAGCGGTCGCGCGGCTGTACGAACTCGTCACCGTCCTAGAGCGCGCCGCGCCGTCGGCCACCCGGTCGGCGGCTATCGACACGCTGCTCCAGCTCGCCGCGCCGATGATCCCGCACCTCGCCGAAGAAGCCTGGGCGCGGCGTGGTCACACAGAGATGATCGCCACCGCACCGTGGCCGGTCGCCGACCCCGCGTTGCTGATCGACGACACTGTTACAATCGCGATCCAGGTCAACGGCAAGCTTAAAGACAGCGTCGAGATCGCGAAAGGAGCGTCGCGCGGTGTCGTCGAAGCGCTTGCGCTTGCGCGCGACAAGGTGATCCGCGCGCTCGACGGGAAGGCCCCACGCAAGGTAATCGTCGTTCCCGACCGATTGGTGAACCTCGTCGCATGATGCGTTTTCTCCTCGTCGCACTGCTCCTCGCTGTTTCGGGGTGTAACCTGCAGCCGGTCTATTCAGGCGGTAGCCGAGGCGTCGCCGCCACCGGGCTGCGCGACATTGTCGTCGGTCCAATCTCCGACCGCGCTGGTTATCTTTTGCGCGGCGACCTCGCCCAGCGGATGGGCGATCCGGTCGCGACGCCGCACTACCGGCTCGAAGTCGAGCTCGACGATCAGGTCCTCGGCTTTGGCATCCGCGGCGATAATTCGGTAACGCGCGAGCGCCGGACCCTTCGCGCACGGTACAC
>JAYTXW010000331.1:0-19840 GCA_043742745.1 Sphingomonadaceae bacterium | reverse complement strand
CCTCCGACTATTACGGCCCCTTCGTCACCAACGCGATCATCCGCGAGGCGCTCCACCCCTATGACGGGCTGACGATCGTCACCAAGATCGGCGCGGTGCGCGGGGCGGACGCGTCATGGCTCCCGGCGCAGTCGGCCGACGAGCTGGCGAGCGCGGTCGACGACAACCGGCGCAACCTCGACCGCGACGTCATCGACGTCGTCAACCTGCGGATCATGGGCGGCGGCCTCGCGCCGAGCGAGGGATCGATCGCCGAACGGGTCGAGGCGCTCGCCGGGCTTCAGGCCAAGGGCGTCGTCGGCCACATCGGGTTGAGCAACGTGACCCCGGCGCAGGTCGCCGAAGCGCGCGCCATCGCCCCCATCGTCTGCGTCCAGAACCTCTACAACATTGCCAACCGCGGCGATGACGCGCTGATCGACGACCTCGCGGCGGCGGGGATCGCCTACGTGCCTTACTTCCCGCTGGGCGGCTTCAGCCCGCTGCAGTCGGCCGCGCTGGCGGCGGTCGCGGCGCGGCTCGGACATTCGCCGCAGCAGGTCGCGCTGGCATGGCTCCTCGCGCGGTCGCCGAACATCCTGCTGATCCCGGGCACGTCGTCAGTGGTGCACCTCCACGAGAACCTTGCGGCGGCGGGGATCGTCCTGTCGGCGGCGGACCGGGCGGCGCTGGAAGTCTAGCTCACTCCACCGTCACCGATTTCGCGAGGTTGCGGGGCTGGTCGACGTCGGTCCCCTTGATGACGGCGACGTGGTACGCGAGGAGCTGGACGGGCACGGCGTAGACCAGCGGCGCGATGAGCGGATGGACGTGCGGCATCGTGATCGTCGCGACGCAGCCGTCGCCCGCGGCGGCGATGCCCTCGGCGTCGCTGATCAGGATGACCTTGCCGCCGCGCGCGCGCACCTCCTGCATATTCGATACCGTCTTGTCGAACAGCGGCCCCGACGGCGCGATGACGATGACGGGAACAAGGTCGTCGATCAGCGCGATCGGGCCGTGCTTCATCTCCCCCGCCGCATACCCTTCGGCGTGGATGTAGCTGATTTCCTTCAGCTTGAGCGCACCTTCGAGCGCCAGCGGGAAGTCGGTGCCGCGTCCCAGATACAGCACGTCGCGCGCCGGGGCGACGATTTTGGCGACCTCGGCGATCGCGTCATCATACGCCAGCGCGGCATTCATCGACGCCGGGGCTTCGGCGAGGTGACCGACGATCAGCCGTTCATCGTCGGCGGTCAGCCGCCCCCGTGCCCGCGCGAAGTTGGCGGCCAATGCCGCAAGGACGGCGAGCTGGCAGGTGAACGCCTTGGTCGATGCGACGCCGATTTCGGGCCCGGCGTGGGTGGGCAGCAGCAGGTCGGCCTCGCGGGCCATCGTGCTGGTCGGCACGTTGACGACGACGGCGATCTTTTGCCCCTCGGCGCGCGCGTGCTGGAGCGCGGCGAGTGTGTCGGCGGTTTCGCCCGACTGGCTGATGAACAGCGCCAGTCCGCCTTCCTCCATGACGGGGGCGCGGTAGCGGAACTCGCTCGCGACATCGAGGTCGACGGCGATGCGGGCGAACTGCTCGAACCAGTATTTGGCGACCATCCCGGCGTAAAAGCTCGTGCCGCACGCGACGATCGTCAGCCGCTTGATCGCGCCAAGGTCGAAATCGGGGATCGGCAGGGTCACCCGCTCCTCGACGCGCTGGAGGTACGACCGCAGTGTCTGGGCGACGACGACGGGCTGCTCGTAAATCTCCTTGAGCATGAAGTGCGGGTAGTTGCCTTTGTCGATGACCTCGACCGTCTCGCCCGAATCGACGATGGCGCGCTCGACGGGCTGGTTGTGCCGGTCGTAGATGTCGATGCGCGCGCGGGTCACTGCCGCCCAGTCGCCTTCGTCGAGATAGGCGATGCGGCGGGTGAGGGGGGCGAGCGCATGGGCGTCGGAACCCAAGTAATTCTCGCCGTCGCCGTAGCCGACCGTCAACGGCGCGCCGAGGCGGGCGGCGATCAGCAGGTCGGGGTCGGACTTGAACAGCACCGCCAGCGCGAACGCGCCGTGGAGGCGGGGCAGGACGGCGGCGACCGCCTCGCGTGGCGATAGGCCCGACTTTAGCGCGCGGTCGATCAGGTGGGCGACGACCTCGGTATCGGTCTGACTGAGGAAAGTGCGCCCCTCGGCGATCAGTTCGTCGCGCAGCGGTTTAAAGTTCTCGATGATGCCGTTGTGGACCACGGAAACATCGCCGACGATGTGAGGATGGGCGTTGTCCTCGGTCGGCCCGCCGTGCGTCGCCCAGCGGGTGTGGGCGATGCCCGTCGCGCCGGGCAGGGGGTCGTCGGCAAGCCGCGCCGCCAGGTTGGCGAGCTTTCCCGCCGCGCGTCGCCGGTCGATGATGCCGTCGTGAACGGTGGCGATCCCGGCGCTGTCATAACCGCGGTATTCGAGCCGCTTTAATCCGTCGAGGAGCCGCGTCGCGACGTCGCCGGTGCCGAGGATGCCGATGATGCCGCACATTTTAGAGTCGCCCTCGCGTGTCGTGGCGCACCGATAGCGGGGTGGGGGGCGAGGGGCAATGAACCCGCGAAACATCACACACCTCACACAACGGCGGGGGGTGTGCGGTGCCGGGGCAGCGGCGGCGGCTGTAGGATGCCCGCGGGACCCCAAATCCTACACGGCTATCGCCCCTTCCGCGCCCGCATCGCTGCCGCGAACCGCGTCGCCCAGCCCGCCTTCGCCGTCTGCGCACCGCGCGCCAGTGCCAGCGCGCCCGGGTCGACGTCGGCGGTGATGACGCTGCCCGCGCCGACGATCGCGTGGTCGCCGATGGTCACCGGGGCGACGAGCGCGCTGTTCGAGCCGATAAAAGCGCCTGCGCCGATCGTCGTGCGGTATTTAAAATAGCCGTCGTAATTGCAGGTAATCGTCCCCGCGCCGATGTTGGCATCCGCGCCGACAGTCGCGTCGCCGAGGTACGTCAGGTGGCTGACCTTTGCGCCCGCGCCGATCGTCGCCGACTTGATCTCGACGAAGTTGCCGACCTTTGCCTTCGCGCCGAGGTCGGTGCCGGGACGGAGGCGGGCGAAGGGGCCGACGCTCGCGCCCGCGCCGATCGTCGCGCCGGTAATGTGGCAAAAGGCGAGGATTGTCGCGCCGTCGCCGACGGACACGCCGGGGCCGAAGACGACGTTGGGTTCGATCGTGACGTCGCGCCCGACGACCGTGTCATGGGCGAACCACACGGTGTCGGGGGCGATCAGGGTGACGCCCGATGCCATCATGTCGCTCCGCCGCGCCGCCTGCCATGCGGCCTCGACGGCGGCGAGTTCGCTGCGGCTGTTGACGCCCGCGACCTCGCTCGCGGCGGTTTCGACGACGTGGCCGGGGCGGTCGGCGAGGGCGACGATATCGGGGAGGTAAAATTCGCCCGCGGCATTGGCGTTGCCGACGCGCGCGAGGAGCGGCCACAGGTCGGCGGCGCGCACCGCGAGGGCACCGGCGTTGCACAAGGTGATCGCACGCTCGGCGGGGGAGGCGTCCTTATATTCGACCATCTTGACAATCGTGGCGTCGGCGGCCGCGACGATCCGGCCGTACGCGCCCGCGTCGGGCGGGCGGAAGCCGAGGACGGCAACCCCGACGGCAGGGGTCAGCGCGGCGAGCAACCGCTGCATCGTTGCCGTACCCACCAGCGGGGCGTCGCCGAACAGGATGAGGATGTCGCCATCGAAGTCGCGCAGCGCGTCGCGGGCGGCGAGGACGGCGTGCGCCGTGCCGTGCTGTTCGGTCTGGACCGCGACGGTGGCGCGCCCGGCAACGGCGGCGGCGACCTGCTCGCGGCGGGCCCCGGCGACGACGACGATTTGTGCGGGGTCAAGTGCCTCGACGCTGGCGAGGAGGTGGAGGAGCATCGGGCGACCGGCGACCGGGTGGAGGACCTTGTGGAGGTCGCTCCGCATCCGCGTCCCCTGACCGGCGGCGAGGATGACGACGGCGACCGGGCGCGGGGCGAGGGCGACCGGGAGGGTGTCGGTGGAGGGAACGAAAGCCATGCGCGGTGCCGTGCCACATCGGCCTTGCCTTTTCCAGCACAGCAAGGCCAAGCGGCGGGCATGGACTGGCCGCGTACGATCGTCTTCGACCTTGACGGGACATTGGTCGATTCGGCCCCCGATCTGACGGTGGCACTCAACGTCGCGCTCGCCGACGCGGGGCGTCCGCCGGTGGCGCTGGCGGCGGTCCGTCATCTGATCGGCCACGGCGCGCGGTCGCTGATCGCGCGGGGTCTCGCGTTGTCGGGCGGCGGGGGAGAGGCAGAGGTGGACGCGGCGCTCCCCGTGCTCCTCGCTTATTATGCCGACCATATTGCCGATGCGACGCGGCCCTATCCTGGGTGCGAGGCGGCGCTCGACGGCCTCGCGGCGCGCGGGCTGACGCTTGCGATCTGCACCAATAAATCGGTTGCGCTGAGCCGTGCGTTGATCGCCGCGCTGGGGTGGACGGCGCGTTTCGCGGCGAACCTTGGCGGCGATTCGCTTCCCGTCCGCAAACCCGACCCCGCACCGTTGCTGGCGACGATTGCGGCGGCGGGGGGCGATCCAGCAACAACGGTATTCGTCGGCGACACCAGCGTCGACGTCGCTACCGCGCGGGCGGCGGGAGTGCCGGTGATCGTCTGCGCTTTCGGCTTCGCCGATCGTCCCGTGCACGAGTTGGGGGCCGACGCGGTGATCGACGACTTTGCCGGGCTCGACGCGGCGATCGCCGGGTTGCGGCGGTAGGATGCGCGCCGCCGTCGCCCTGCTCGTCGTGGCGGTGATCGTGGCGGGTTACGGCGCTGGCGTGATTGCGATTTTATGTCTCGTCGCATCGGTTGTAATATTTCTTAGCTATGATCCACCGATGGCCACGGCGCAGTCGATCCTATCGCCCCCGCACCAAGTGGAACGTGCGACGGGTTCAGCGCGGGCGCTGCTCGGCGTCGACGCGCTCGGCGACCCGGCGCTGATCGTCGGCGGGGACTTGCGGGTCATCGCCGCCAACGCCGGGGCGCGGCGGCTGTTCGGCGATCGCGTCGTCGCCGACGATCTCCGCCTCGTCGTCCGCCACCCCGCCGTCCTCGATGCCGTCCGCGCCGCCGCCGACGCTGCCACCCCGGTCGAACGCGAGGTCACCGGGCTGGGGAGTGATAACGGGGCGTACCGCGTCCGCGCCGCCGCGATCGGATCGGCCGGGACGACGGAAGTGCGACTGCTTGTTACCTTCACCGATATCACCCAGGCGCGACTGACCGAACGGATGCGCGTCGACTTTATCGCCAATGCGAGCCATGAATTGCGGACGCCGGTGACGACCCTGCTCGGCTTCATCGAGACGCTCCAGGGGCCGGCGAGCGACGACGAACCCGCGCGCCACCGATTTCTCGAAATCATGAACCGCGAGGCGGCGCGGATGTCGCGGCTGATCGACGACCTGCTGTCGCTCAGCCGGATCGAGCTCGACAAGCACGTCCGCCCGCAGACCGCGCTCGACGTCGCGCCGCTGATCGCCGATGTCGGGCGGACGCTGGCGATGCGCCTCGCCGCCGACCAGCGGCGACTGGCGATTCGGGTCGCCGAGGGCCTGCCGGCGGTGATCGCCGACCGCGATCAGGTGCTTCAGGTTCTCCACAATCTTGTCTCGAACGCGCTCAAATACGGGCGGTCGGGAACTATGATTACCGTCGATGCCGAGCGGGTCGAGGCGGTTGGCGCGCGGACCGAGCCGATGGTGCGGGTGACGGTCGGCGACCGCGGCGACGGCATCGCGCCCGAAAATCTGCCGCGTCTGACCGAGCGTTTTTACCGGATCGACACGAGCCGATCGCGGTCGATGGGTGGGACCGGACTGGGTCTTGCGATCGTCAAGCATATCATCGAGCGCCATCGCGGCACGTTCGAGATTGTTTCGAAACCCGGTGAGGGGAGCGCAGTCTCGTTCACCCTGCCGCTCGCGTCGACGGAAGTCACTGTCACTAAAGTGTAATATATTCGTCACAGAAGACTCACGGGAAACAGCTAGGGCGAGATCATCGGGGCACAGCGGTCGGCCATCAGGGCTTGATCGCGACGGGCCTGCACGATCTGATATCCGCTTGGGGAGACTGATTATGTCGATGAAGATCATTCTTGGAGCCAGCGTCGCTGCGCTCGCATTGGCCGCATCGCCCGCTGCCGCGCGCACGCAGATCCGCGAAGTCGGATCGACGACTGTCTTTCCATTCGCGAAGGCGGTCGCCGAGCAGTTTGTCCGCAATAATCCGAAATTCCAGCCGCCGGTTATTGAAGGCACAGGGACGGGCGCGGGCATGAAGCTGTTTTGTGCTGGCGTCGGCGCGCAGTTCCCCGACATCGAAAATGCCTCGCGCCGGATGAAGGCAAGCGAGTTCGCCGGTTGTGCGGCAAACGGCGTCACGGCGATCACCGAAGTCCAAGTCGGCCTCGACGGTGTCGTCTTCGCGACCTCGCGCAAGTCGCAGGACTATCAGCTGACGACGACCGATATCTACCGGGCCATCGCCGCGACCCCGTACGGCAAGCCGAACGCCGCGAAGACATGGCGCGACGTTAATTCAAAACTGCCGGCGACGGCGATTCTCGTTTACGGTCCGTCGTCGATTTCGGGGACGCGCGATGCGCTGGGCGAGCTGATCATGACGGCGGCGTGCAAGCTCAACGCTGGCACGGCGGCGATGGAAAAGACCAACACCGACAAATTCAAGGCGATCTGCACCAAGGTTCGCGAGGACGGCCCGTATGTCGAAACCGGCGACAATCCCAACCTGATCGTCCAGAAGCTCGAGGCCAATCCGAGCACACTCGGTATCTTCGGTTATAGTTATGTCGAGGAGAACAAGGATCGGTTGAAGGCGCTAACGATCAACGGTGTCGCGCCGGGCTTTGAGACAATTTCGACCTTCAAGTACGCGGGTTCGCGTCCGCTGTATGTCTATGTCAAGAACCAGCACGTTCGCGCCGTTCCCGGCCTGAAGGAATATATCGCCGAGTTCAGCAAGGCGAGCACGTGGGGCAAGGGCGGCTATCTCAGCCGGATCGGCCTGATCCCGGCGCCTGACGCGGTCCGTGCCAAGTCGGCCGCCGCCGCCGCCGCGCTGACGCCGCTCGACGCCGCATCGTTCAAATAGCCGATCCGATGGCGGGCGTTCGCGTCCGCCATCGCCTTTGACCACCGAGGGCCGTAATGTCGCTGCCGATGATCGCGCTCGTCGTCATTGCCCTCGGCGTTGTCGCGTTCTTTGTTGCGCGGTCGCGCGCCAATGTGTTCGACGGCGGCGACATTGCGGCCCGCACCGCCGTTGGTCGGCCCCATTCACGTCCGGTCTACCACGGCGCCTTTGTCGCGCTCGCAACGGTCTTGCCGGCGCTGCTGCTGCTCGGCGGCTTTGCCTTCGTTGAACCGAAACTGCTCGACGCGACGATCGTTGCATCGCTGCCAGCGGCCGATCAGCCGAAGTCGGCGATGGACCGCGACGCCATCATTGGTGAGGTCAAAGGACTTGCCTCGGGCGACCTCGCCGATGCGTTCAACCCGGCGTCGAAAGCGGCGGTCCCCGCCTATCTCGCGAGCCGCAGTCAGTTGCAGACCGAGGCGCTCGTCGCTGCCGTCCTCATTGCCTTTGGCGGCGCTGCATGGGCCTATACGCGCCTTGCGCCGCAGTTCCGCGCGCGCAACCGCGTCGAGCGGATCGTCATGGGCATCCTCATCCTCGCCTCGCTGATCGCCGTGCTGACCACGTTCGGTATCGTCTTCTCGTTGCTGTTCGAATCGTTACGCTTTTTCAAAATGGTGTCGCCGGTCGAATTCCTATTCGGGCTGCAATGGTCGCCGCAAACCGCGATCCGCGCCGATCAGGTCGGCAGCACCGGAGCGTTCGGCGCAGTGCCGTTATTCTGGGGGACGCTGTTCATCGGCGCGATCATCGCCATGGCGGTTGCGATCCCGCTCGGATTGATGAGTGCGATCTGGTTGACGCAATACGCGCCGCCGAAGCTGCGGAGCGTGCTCAAGCCCGTCCTCGAGGTTCTCGCCGGCGTGCCGACCGTCGTCTATGGTTTCTTCGCCGCGTTGACCGTTGCCCCGGCGCTGCGTGACTTCGCCTTTGCTGTCGGCATCCCCGGCGCAAGCAGCGAAAGCGCGCTCGCCGCCGGACTCGTGATGGGGGTGATGATCATTCCGTTCGTGTCGTCGATGGCCGATGATTCGATGGCGGCGGTCCCGCAGGCGATGCGCGACGGCAGTCTGGCGCTGGGGGCGACGGCGTCGGAGACGATCAAGAAAGTTCTCGTCCCCGCAGCACTGCCCGGCATCGTCGGGGGCGTGTTGCTCGCGGTCAGCCGCGCGATCGGCGAGACGATGATCGTCGTCATGGCCGCTGGTCTCGCAGCGAACATGACCGCCAACCCATTTGCGAGCGTGACGACGGTGACGACCCAGATCGTCACGCTGCTGACCGGCGACCAGGAATTCGATTCGTCGAAGACGCTCTCGGCGTTCGCGCTCGGCCTTGTTCTGTTTGTTGTGACGCTGATCCTCAACGTCGTCGCGCTGCGCGTCGTCAAGAAATACCGTGAGGCGTACGAATAGGATGGCCTCGATCACTTCCCCAATGACCGTCCGGCGTGATCCTGTCGCCAGGGCACCGACCGACTGGTCGCACCCGGCGATGACGCGGCGCATCCGCCGTCGTTACGCCGCCGAATCGCGCTTTCGTGCATTCGGTTTTGTTGCCGTCGCTGCGTCGGTGCTTTTTCTCGCGTTCCTCCTTGTCAATATGTTGATCCACGGCCTGCCGGGTTTCCTGCGGACCGAGATTCGCCTGACGATCCCCGTTTCGGCCGAGAAGCTTCATCTGACAGCCGATCAGTTGAAGGGTGCGGGCACGGAAGCGGCGCTGTCAGCAGCCGATTTCAGCGGCGTCGTCACGGCGGCTGCCATCACGCGCTTTGGCGACAAGGGCGCCAGCTTCGTTTCGGATACCGGCTGGACCGCCCTCCGCAAGGCGGTCACTGCCGATCCGGCGATAATCGGCAAGACCGTGACCCTGTGGCTGCCGGCGGCGGGCAATCTCGATCTCGTCGCCAAGGGTAAGCCGCCCTCGACCGACGTCGCTGAGTTCAAGGCGGCCTATGTCAGGCTTCAGCACGAAGACCTCGTCCGGACCGGCTTCAATACCAATTTCCTGACCGCCGCCGATTCGTCCGATCCGGTGTCGGTCGGTATCTGGGGAGCGTTCAAGGGGTCGATGCTGACGATGTTCGTCACGCTCGTCCTCAGCTTTCCCGTCGGCGTACTCTCGGCGCTTTACCTTGAGGAATATGCACCGCGAAACCGCTGGACCGACATGATCGAAGTCAGCATCAATAACCTTGCTGCGGTCCCGTCGATCATCTTCGGGTTGCTTGGGTTGGCCGTTTTCCTCGGGACCTTCGATATGCCGCGCTCGGCCCCGATTGTCGGCGGCTTGACCCTGGCGCTGATGACGATGCCGGTCATCGTCATCGCCGGGCGCAATGCGATCAAGGCCGTCGCGCCGTCGATCCGCGATGCGGCCCTCGGCATCGGCGCGTCGCCGGTGCAGGTGGTGTTCCAGCACGTCCTGCCGCTCGCGCTGCCCGGCATTCTGACCGGCACGATCATCGGCATGGCGCGCGCGCTGGGTGAGACCGCGCCGCTGCTGCTGATCGGGATGCGCGCATTTGTTGGTGCGCCGCCGAGCGGACTGACGCAACCGGCGACGGTCCTGCCAATGCAGGTCTATCTTTGGTCGAACGAGGTCAACCGCAGTTTTGTCGAGAAAACGAGCGCGGCAATCATCGTCCTGTTGCTGTTCCTCCTGATGATGAACGGCATCGCAATCTATCTCCGCAACCGCTTCGAGAGGCGCTGGTAGCCATGGATGTTCAGACGATCGAACCGGCGGCTGCTGCGACAGCGGCGACGGTGACGACCAAGATGACGGCGCGCGACGTCAGCGTCTTCTACGGCGCGAAGCAGGCGCTCAAGAACGTGTCGATCGACATCAGCCTCGAGAATGTCACCGCCTTCATTGGCCCGTCGGGATGTGGGAAATCGACGTTTCTGCGCTGCTTCAACCGGATGAACGATACTGTCGCCAGCGCGCGGGTCGAGGGCGAGATCAAGCTCGACGGAGCCGATGTCTATCAAGGCGATATGGACGTCGTCCAACTTCGTGCCCGCGTCGGCATGGTTTTTCAAAAACCCAATCCGTTCCCCAAATCGATCTACGACAATGTGGCGTACGGCCCGTCGATCCACGGCCTCGCGCGCAATAAGGCCGAGATGGACGCGATCGTCGAAGGCTCGCTCCGCCGCGCTGGGCTGTGGGACGAGGCGAAGGACCGCCTGCACGAAAGCGGCACCGCGATGTCGGGCGGACAGCAGCAGCGGCTGTGCATCGCCCGCGCTATTGCGGTCGATCCCGAGGTCATCCTGATGGACGAGCCGTGTTCGGCGCTCGACCCGATCGCGACGGCAAAAATCGAGGAACTGATCGACGAACTGCGCGGCAAATATGCGATCGTCATCGTCACCCATAATATGCAGCAGGCGGCACGGGTCAGCCAGAAGACGGCGTTTTTCCATCTGGGCACAATGGTCGAATATGGCGACACCAAGACGATCTACACTAACCCGACCGAGCCGCGGACCAAAGATTATATTACCGGTCGCTACGGCTGACCGGCGCAACGTTTAGTTTAAGGAAGATGCGCCATGCCCGACCAGGGTGCCCATACCGTCAAGTCGTTCGACGACGAGATCAACGCACTGCGTTCGCTCGTTACGCAGATGGGGGGCTTGTGCGAGGCGCAGATCAGCGGCGCGATCGACGCGCTGATGAACCGTGATCCGGAAGGCGCGATGGCAGTGGTTCAGACCGACGCGCGGATCGATGCGCTCGAAGCCGAGGCGGAGCGGCTGGCGGTGACGATGATCGCGCTCCGTGCCCCGATGGCGCATGACCTGCGCGAGATAATCGCCGCCCTGAAGATCAGCTCGGTCCTCGAACGGATCGGCGACTACGCGAAGAATATCGCCAAGCGGGCGTCGACATTGACGTCGACGGGACCCATCGAGCCGGTCGTCATCATCCCGCAGATGGCGCGGGTGGTGGTCGAGATGATCCGTGACGCGCTCGATGCCTTTGTCGATCGCGACCCTGCAAAAGCGGTCGCCGTATGTCAGCGCGACGCTGCGGTCGATGATTTCTACAACAGCCTGTTCCGCTCGCTGTTGACGTTCATGATGGAAAATCCGCACCACATTACACCGTCGGCGCACCTGCTGTTCATCGCCAAGAACCTCGAGCGGATCGGCGATCACGCGACCAATGTTGCCGAGATGGTCTATTTCACCGCGACCGGCGAGCATTTCGGCGGGCGGACAAAGACCGACGACACGGCCTACGCCGTATGATGGCCCGCTTGCACATGAGTGACCAATGAGACCCAAGATCCTGCTGGTCGAAGACGACGCCAACCTCGTCGAACTTGTCACCTATAACCTCGACAAGGAGGGGTTCGACGTCATCCGCACCGGCGACGGTGAAGAGGCGTTGGTGCTCGCCGAGGAGGAAAAGCCCGACCTCGTTGTTCTTGACTGGATGCTCGCCAACCTGTCGGGGATCGAGGTCTGCCGCCGTCTGCGCCGGGCTCCCGTCACCGCTGGTCTACCGATCGTCATGCTGACCGCGCGGGCCGAGGAGGCCGACCGCATTCGCGGGCTCGAAACCGGAGCCGACGATTACATCACCAAGCCGTTCAGCCCGCGCGAGCTGGTGGCGCGCATTCGCGCCGTCCTGCGTCGCCTGCGTCCGGCGCTGTCGGGGGGCAATCTCGACTATGCCGGCATCGCGATGGATACGTCGGCGCACCGCGTAACGCGCGACGGTCGCCAGATCGCGCTTGGCCCGACCGAGTTTCGTCTGCTCCGCCACTTCCTCGAGCACCCGGCGCGTGTGTTCAGCCGCGAGCAGCTTCTCGATGCCGTGTGGGGCCGCGACGTCTACGTCGAGCAGCGGACGGTCGACGTCCACATCCGACGCCTACGCAAGGCGATCAACGGCGACGACCTGCCCGACGTCATCCGGACCGTGCGCTCGGCGGGCTATGCGCTCGATCTGGAGATGCCGGTCGACAAGGTGGCGTAACCTATTCCGGTTTGCCGGGACGGCTATTCGTCACCTTCCCCTCCCGGCGATGCCCCGCTAAAAGCCCGCGACACCATCCGGGGATCCTACCACCTATGACCATTCGCTTCGATGACCGCGTCGCCATTGTTACCGGTGCCGGTGGAGGCTTGGGCCGCGCTTACGCCCTCGAACTCGCCGCGCGCGGGGCCAAGGTGGTCGTCAACGATCTCGGCGGTGCCCGCGACGGATCGGGCAGCTCAATCGGTGCGGCGCAACTCGTCGTCGATGAAATTGTCGCGGCCGGAGGTGAGGCGATCGCCAACGGCGCGAGCGTGACTGACACCGCGGCGGTCGAGAAAATGGTCGCGCTGGTCAAGGAGCGCTGGGGCCGGATCGACATTCTGATCAACAATGCCGGCATTCTGCGCGACCGGACCTTCGTCAAGATGAGCCTCGACGATTTCCGCCAGGTCATCGACGTTCATGTCATGGGGTCGGTCATCTGCACCAAGGCGGTATGGGAGACGATGCGCGAGGCGGGGTACGGCCGCGTCCTGATGACGACGTCGTCGACCGGACTATATGGCAATTTCGGACAGGCGAATTACGGCGCAGCCAAACTCGCGCTGGTCGGACTGATGAAGACGCTCAGCCTCGAAGGCGCGAAGTACGGCATCCGCGTCAACACCATCGCCCCGGTTGCGGCGACGCGGATGACCGAGGACCTGCTGCCGTCCGAACTGCTTGCCAAAATGGGCCCCGAGACTGTGGCCCCGGCGGCGCTGTTCCTCGTCAGCGACGATGCGCCGGCAAACGCGATCGTCAATGCCGGCGGTGGCGGGTTCGAACGTGCTTATGTCACCCTGACCCGCGGCATCCACGTTGCGCCGGAAGACATGTCCCCGGAAACCGTCGCCGCGCGCTTCGCCGAGATCAGCGACCGGACCGGCGAAGTCGTCCCCGACACCGGCGCGGCGCAAGGCGCGATGGCACTGGGGGGAATGTAAGTCGGGACTGACGGAAGCCGCAACTTTTTGTTGCGAAACATGGTCATTCGACTAAAAGCTGCTTTTGAGCTGTATTGTGGCTCGCGCGTGCGGTCTTCGAGAGGCCTTATGATTGCACTTGCGACTCGTGTCGGTCTTGTTACGTTTGGTGCCGTGTCAGCCGCCCCGGCGCTCGCGTTGCCGCAGCCGGCGCTCCAGCCCGCGTTTGCTCTTGAGAGTGCAAGTTACAGCACGCCCGGCGGCGTCGGATTTCTGGGTAACGCCTATGGTTCACATTTTGGTGTGGGGACCGCGACGGCGAGCTATACGGCGTCGGTCGTTCCCCCGACCAATCCGCCGACCTTTGTTTCCGTCGTCGCCGCCAGCGCGACGGTGACCGAAGCGGGCTTTCCTTACATCACATTATCGGCGACCAACCCAACCGACCCCGCCGGTTATGCGAATGCCCATGGCGAGTTGCAATATCAATATCTCGCCAGCATCGCGGTGAAACCAGGGTCGTTTTTCTTCCTCGACAACGCCTATTACGATGTCATCACGGTGCACGCGGCGAGCCATATCCATAGCGCAGGATTGGATACGAGCGCGAGCATCGTTGCCCGAGCTGACCCAAGCTTCGTCCAGACCATCAATGGCCAAATCAACTTTGCCGTGCGGCAGGGGGACGGCAGTTCAGGCGCGGTTTACAACAGCGACAGAACCTATGATTTTCTCGCGCCGGGCAAATACATCGGGATTTCTACGGTCAACGGCCAAGATTATTACGATTTCGTCGGTACGCTCCAACTTTACGCGACTGTTTTCGGCGTTACGACGACCCAACAACTGATCAGCGATGGGATCACGCCACCAGGCGTGCCCGCCGGTGTGCCATACACCGTCACGACAAATGCTTTCCCCGGTGCAACCGGAACGCTGTCGATCGATCCGCTGATTGGCGTCAACTCGGGCTTCCTCGCTGCCAACGGTCTGTCGGGCGGTTCGATCACGCTCAGCCCCGGTGTGGCCAACGCCAGTGCGCCATCAGGCGCGCCCGAGCCGACAGCGTGGATGCTGCTCATCTCCGGCTTTGGCTTAACCGGATTGATGCTGCGTCGGCGACGTGAGGTTGTCGCCTGACTGATTAATACGACGGTGGCGGCGCGTCGGTCGTCGCGGCCAGCGTGATGCGGCCCCATGATACCGCCGTGTCGCTGGCGCTCGCGACAAAGACCTCGGCGGAACGAACGGCAGCTTGAGCGTCGTCACTGACGCTCATTGCCCGCGCGATCGTTGACCTGTGCTTCACTTTCGCGTACTAGAAGTGTAATACAGTCAGGGCCAAGCCGATGATCGAACAACGCGACCTCGACGCCGCCGTCGGCGCAGGCATAATCGACACTGTCACCGCCGCGCGGCTGGTCGACTTCGCCCGCGACTATCGCCGCGGCGTCGCCGGGCCCGACGAGGAAAGCTTTCGCCTGCTGACCGGGTTCAACGATATTTTCGTGACGATCGCGGTCGGGTTGCTGTTGTTCGCCCTTGGCGCGCTTGGGGGGAAGGTCGCGCCCGCCCTCGGCGCGGCGCTCGTCGCGGCGGCAAGCTGGGGGTTGGCCGAGTATTTCACGCGAGCGCGGCGGATGGCGCTGCCGAGTATCGCGCTGTTACTGGCGTTTGTCGGGGCGGTCTTCTTTCTGGGTTTTAGCCTGTTCGGTGTCGGCACCGGCGACGGCTCGCACGCGGTCACGCGCGTCGGCTTTGGTCACGATGGTGACACCAGTGGCAGCATGATCGGCATGGCGGTTGCTGCGGCCATGGCTGCCGCTGCCGCCTTCGCGCATTGGCGGCGCTTCCACGTTCCGATCACGGTCGCCGCCGGCGCGGCTGCGCTTGCCGGGCTCGTCCTCGCCCTCGCTAGTGCCGCGATTGTCATCGCGCCGAATGCTCTGCTGGTCCTCACCCTGATCGCCGGCCTGTGCATCTTTGCGCTGGCGATGACCTTCGACGCGCGCGACCGGGCGCGGGTGACGCGGTGGTCGGACGTGGCCTTCTGGCTCCACCTGCTTGCGGCGCCGATGGTCGTTCATCCGGTGTTCGCGTTGGCCGGTCTGCTCAACGGCTCACCCGCCCCAGGTGCCGCAATCGCGGTCATTGCCGTCTATGCCTTGCTGACGATTGTCGCGCTGGCGATCGACCGGCGGGCGCTGCTTGTGTCCGCGCTCGGCTATGTCATCTATGCGATCCAGGCGCTGGTCACGGCCGGCGGTGCGCTCGACATCTCGCTCGCTTTGACCGCGCTCGTCATCGGCGGCTTCCTCGTGCTGCTGTCGGCGGCGTGGCGACCGATCCGCGCGCGGATCATCGCGCTGTTGCCGACGACGGTCACGACGCGCCTCCCCGTCGCTGCCTAAGCGTCGACGACTTTCATCAGGCGGCGTTCGATCGGCGCGAGGACGACGCGCAGGTCGTGGCCCCGCTTGAGGACGGCTCCGGCTTCGCCGATCAGGGCAAACATTCCCTGCTTCGTGCGCAGCGCGGGGACTTTGACGACCTGCACCTCGGGGCGCTCGGCGGCGCGGCGGAACGCGGAAAAAGTCGCGGCGTCGCGCCCCAACTCGACCGCATAGTCACGCCACAACCCGGCCGCGACCATCCGGCCGTAGACGCCGAGGATAGCGTTCAGCTCGGCGCGGTCGAAGACAGTTTGCGCGGGTGCGGGGCCGAACGCGACGACGGTGCCCAAGCGTTCAGCCCTGAATTATCCGCGACACCGGTTCGGCGTCGCCGGTCAGCGCGTCGAGGCGGGTGCGCAGGGCTTCGACCTCGCAGCGCAGGATTTCCAGCTTCTGCGTTTCAGGGTCATAGCGCTGGCTGCAGGGGGTGCCGTAGGGCATGAACTTCTTGGCATAGGTATCGGCCTCGACGAGCGTCTGCCGCGCCGGGATGCCGACCATCGTTGCGCCTTCGGGGACCTCACGGGTAACGACGGCGTTGGCTCCGATCCGCGCGCGTTGGCCGACGGTGATGGGGCCGAGGACCTGCGCGCCCGAGCCGATGATGACGCCGTCGAGAATTGTCGGGTGGCGCTTGCCGGGAATGCCGTTCGCCGGGTCAGTCCCGCCAAGGGTGACACATTGGTAGATCGTCACGTCGTCGCCGATGATCGCCGTCTCACCGATGACAACAAAGCCGTGGTCGATGAAAAAATTGCGCCCGATCACCGCGCCAGGATGAATGTCGATCGCCGATAGGAAGCGCCCGGTGTGGTTGACGATCCGCGCCAGCAGGAACAGCCGCGCACGGTACAACGCATGGGCCAGCCGGTGAAACGCGAGGGCCCAGACGCCCGGATAGAGCAGCACCTCCCACCGCGACCGCGCGGCAGGGTCCCGCGCCTTGATCGCGTCCAGATAGTTTATCAATCCGCTCATGACACCCTCCGGGCGCGCCGCGCTGGTTCTTGAGCAAGGCTCATAACGCGCCGCCGGACGAAGCGCCAGTGCGACGAGCCGCCGGAACACGGTGCGCTGCCGGGGGTTCATACCGCAGCCCCGAACGGGCTCCCTGCGCGCCGCGCGGGAGATCATTGAGGAGGATCACATGACCACCGACGATCGTTTCGGCACCGCGATGCCCATCGGCGCCCGCAGCCCCGAATATGAGGACGGACTGACCGTTCAGGACGTTTCGGATAGCGCACAGCCCACCGCTACGGCACCCGCCGACCACACTGGCCGCGCGTTCGACCACGACCATACCCGCGCGGTCGACAGGGCGCTGATCTCCGCCGATAAAGTCGTCGGCACCGCCGTGTATGACGCCGTCGGCGAGCGTCTTGGCACCGTCGATTCGATCATGGTCGACAAGGGGTCGGGGCAGGTCAAGTACGCGGTCATGTCGTTCGGCGGCTTTCTCGGGATCGGCGAGCGGTTCCATCCGTTGCCGTGGGATGCCCTGAGCTATGACGAAGCTAAAGGCGGCTTCAACATTCAGCATACGGCCGACGACTTGCGCAAGGCACCGAACTATAGCCGGTCGGAGGTCGATACATTCGATTATTCGCGCAACGGTGCCGCCATCGACGACTATTACGGCGTTGGCATTCCGCATGGTGACGCGATCGGGTCGACGACGGGGGCGGGATCGACCGGTCTCGGATCTGGAATGGCGGCCAACCGCTCCTTCTAGTCCCCGGACACAATGACGGCGGCGGCTTCCGTCGCCGCCGTTTTCACGCACGGCGGCCGCCGTTAGGTGGCGTCCGGCAGCGCCGCGAGTGAGCGGGCAATTGCGTGGATGACCGCCGCGATCCGCACCGCTGTCTGGATCGTGTCGAGCGACATGCCGGCGGTGAGCAGCACTTTCTCATGCGCGTCGATGCACATTCCGCAGCCGTTGAGCGCCGACACCGCGAGGCAGAACAGCTCGAAGTCCGCCTTGTCGATGCCGGGTGAGCCGATGACGTTCATTCGCAGTTTGGCGGGGCGGGTCGCATAGTCCTTGTTCGCCGCGAGATGGACGAAGCGGTAGTAGATGTTGTTCATCGCCATGATCGACGCCGCCGCCTTCGCCGCCGTCAGCGCGGCGTCGGTGAGTTTGTCCGCCGCTTCCGCCTCGGCGACGGCGATCAACGGGCGGTATGATGCGGCATGGGCGCAGGCGACGATGGCACCGTATTTCTGCTGGTCGGTCAGCCCCTGCTCGGTCAGCAGCGACGACAGGATGAGGCGCAGGTCCTTGGCATAGTCGGGGAGGGTGCGCGCGAGGTCGTTGAGGGTCATGTCGGTACTCCATTTCCCTCTCCCATTTGGGGAGAGGGAGGGGCCCACGCGCGCTTCAGCGCGTGGGAGGGTGAGGGTGCGAGAACGACGATCCGCCGTGAACCCCTCACCCCGTCGCGCTGGTGCGCGAGTCGCCCTCTCCCGCAAGGGGAGAGGGCAGCATTAAGCCGCGACTGGATGCAGCGTCTCTTCGCCGCCCTGCCAGTTGCACGGGCACAGTTCGTCGGTCTGGAGTGCGTCGAGGATGCGCAGCGTCTCGACCGGGTTGCGCCCGACGTTGAGGCCGTTGACGGTGATGTGCTGGATGACGTTCTCGGGATCGACGATGAAGGTAGCGCGCAGCGCGACACCGGCGTCCTTGTCGAGAATGCCGAGCGCGCGAGTCAGCTCGTGCTTGTTGTCGGCGACCCACGGGAAGTCGCATGCGGCGAGACGCGGGTCGGACTTGCGCCAGGCGTAGTGAACGAAGTCGCTGTCGGTCGACCCACCGACGAGAACGGCGTCGCGGTCGGCAAAGTCGCTCGCGAGGTCGTTGTAGCCGATGATCTCCGTCGGGCAGATGAAGGTGAAATCCTTGGGCCAGAAGAACAGGATCTTCCACTTGCCCGGCGCGTGGGTGGTGAGGTCGACGGTCTCGCCGCCGGGCAGCGCCGACGTTCCGTGCTGAACCGACAGGGTGAAACCGGGTAATTTATCGCCGACGCTAAGCATAATTATGGTCTCCAAAAGGGGGGGGATGCAGATGATCAAATGGACTCTCGCCGCTTAATCGGCAAATTGATTATTCCGTCGTGATTGATCGGTTAAAGCGATGACATTCCTGCCGACGCTCAAGCAGTTGCAATATTTGACCGTGCTCCACCAGACGGGCCATTTCGGACGCGCGGCTGCCGCGACCTTTGTCACCCAGTCGACGCTGTCGGCGGGATTGCGCGACCTCGAGACGCTGCTCGGCGTGGCGCTGGTCGAGCGGACCCGCCGCGTCGTCCGCTTCACCCCGCTTGGCGAGCGCGTCGTCGCCAAGGCGTATATCGTCCTGCGCGAAGCCGACGAACTCGCCGACCTGGCCCGGGCTGCCGCCAAGCCGCTCGGCGGCGAACTTCGCCTCGGCGTCATTCCGACGATCGCGCCCTTCCTGCTGCCGAAGCTGCTCCCGGGACTGCGCGCGGCGTATCCCGATCTCAAGCTGTTTCTACGCGAGGACCAGTCGGGGGCGGCGTGCGAGGCGTTGGCACGCGGGCAGCTCGATGCCGTGCTGCTGGCCCTGCCCTGGGCGTGCGGCGATGTCGCGACGCGGCGGCTGTTCGACGATCCATTCTACCTTGCCTTCCACCCCGACGATTATCCGCACCCGCCGGCGACCATCCGTCCGGCAAGCATCGACGCCGCCCATCTGTTGCTGCTCGAGGACGGCCACTGCCTGAAGGATCACGCGCTTGCCGCGTGCGGCCGCCCCGACCTGCGCACCGATGCCGCGATCCTTGGCACGTCGCTCCATACATTGGTACAGATGGTGGCCAACCGCCTCGGCCTGACGCTGGTACCGAAAATGGCGATCGACGCCGGCATCCTCCTGAACACCCCCGTCGTCGCGCGCCCTGTCGCGGGCGACCACGCTAGCCGCGAGATCGCGCTGGCGTGGCGCGCGAGCAGCCCCCGCGCGGCGGAGTTCGAGATGCTCGCCGACGCGCTCCTCGCGGGCGCGATGGACAGCGCGGATGCCCCGGCTATGGTGCGGCAAACCTTGGAGAGCTGAACCATGAAAGCCGTTGTCTGCGTCGAGCACGGGATGCCCGAAGCGCTCGTCTATCAGGATGTGCCCACGCCCATCCCCGGCAAGGGGCAGGTGCGGATCAAGGTCGAGGCAGCGGGCG
>JAYTXW010000330.1:0-4810 GCA_043742745.1 Sphingomonadaceae bacterium | reverse complement strand
GTGGCGTCGGCGCAATAGCAGCGGGAACGATTGACGCCGCTGGCGGGGTGACGGCTGGCGCAGGCGGCCGCACCGGCGCGGCCATGACAATCGCGCGGGACGGTGCTGTTGCGGCCAGCGCGAGGTTAACCCCGGTCCCGGCGGCAAGGCTCGCCGCAACCGTCTCGCCCGCAGCCCGATCGGCAGGTGACAGACCCGGCGCGATCGTCCCGAGCGCGGTCACCGCTTGCGGCAGGCCGCTTGCCTGCGCCCGCAGCAGATAGGCGTAACCCAATGATTGCGAACGTGCGACACCGTCACCATTGAAGGTTGCGATGCCGAGAACATATTGCGCGCGCGCCTCGCCGCGGTCGGCGGCGGTCTTGAGCCACTTGATCGCCTCTGCCTTCTCGCCCGCCTGAAACAGCGCGATGCCAAAGTTGGCCTGTGCCGGGAGATGCCCTTTGTTTGCTGCCTTGCGATAATAGTCACGTGCCGCCACGGGGTCGATCGCGACCCCCCGCCCCAGCTTATACGCCTGCCCGAGGTTGAACAGCGCGTCGGCATCGCCCGCCGTGGCGAACGGGGTCCAGATCGCGACGGCGGCGGCGTAATCGCCCGCGCGCCATTTCTCGACGCCGGTTTTGATCGTTGGTGGCACGGGGGCGACGACGGGCGGCGGCGGCGGCGGCGACGGCGGACGCCGCGCAGCCGTTAGCGCGAGCATCATCGCCAACGCAGCAACGCCCCTTACCGTCGCCATGCGATTTCTCCGCCTTTGATCGTCATCGTTACTCGGCCTTGGACCGGCAGACCGTCGAATGGGGTGTTGCCCGCTGCCGCCGCGCCGCGCTCGGCGTCGATCCGCCACGGGGCATCGGGGTCGAACACGATCAGGTCGCCCGGCGACCCCGCCGCCAGCCTTCCGCCGGGCAGGCCGAACAGCGCGGCAGGCGCGCTCGTCATCGACCGGAGCAGATCCGACCACGTCATCCCATGATCGCGCACCAGCGACGCCGCCAGCGGCAGCAGAGTCTCCGCCCCGATCATCCCTGGCGCAGCGTCGGCGAACGGCAGGCGCTTGTCCTCCATCGTCCGCGGCTCGTGCCCGCTGGCGACGATGTCGATCGTGCCGTCGACGATGGCGGCGGCGACCGCGCGTCGGTCGGTGTCGCACCGCAGCGGCGGCGACAGGCGAGCAAAGGTCCGGTACCCCGCGACGGCGTCGTCGGCGAGAAGGAAGTGCGCCGGGGTCACCCCGCACGTCACCCGTGTCCCCGCCGCCTTGGCCGCGCGGATCAGATCAAGCGCCTCCGCCGTCGTCACCTGGCGGAAATGGAGCCGTGCGCCCGTTGCCGCCGCCAGCCGGAGGTCGCGCGCGACGGCGATCGCCTCGGCAAAGGCGGGAGCGGCGGGGAGGCCGAGGCGCGTCGCAAACTCGCCCGTCGTCGCCACCGCGCCAGCGACCAGCGCGGCATTTTCGGCATGGCTGACGACGACGAGGTCGAACGCGGTCGCATATTGCATCAGCCGCAACATCACCCCGGCGTCGGCGATCGCCGCGCGCCCGGTCGCGACCCCGACCGCTCCAGCGGCATGGCATAATCCGATTTCAGCGAGCTCGATCCCCGCCAACCCCTGCGTCGCAGCGGCGAGCGGGTGGACCCAGACGTGCGGCTTGCCGATCCGCTGGGCGAATTCGATCAACGCCGGCTCGTCGAGCGGTGGCGTCCGGTCGGGCATCAGCACCACCCGCGCAATCCCCCCGGCGAGGCACGCGGGCGCATCGGCGGCGAACACGCCGGCGTCGATCAGCGCAGGGGCAACGATCCGCCCGCCGCAGTCGATGATCTCGGCGGCGGCGGGGATCGCGGCGTCGATGCCGACGATCACGCGGTTGGCGATAACGACGTGGCCGGGGGCGTCGTGCCCGGTCAGCGGATCGATCACCCGCGCGTTGGTCAGCGCCAGCGTCACCATCCCGCCACCCCGCGCCGCGAGCGGGTGAGCACGTCGAGGCACGCCATCCGCACCGCGACCCCCATCTCGACCTGCTCGCTGACGCCCGAACGGGCGATGTCGTCGGCAACGATACTGTCGATTTCGACCCCCCGGTTCATCGGCCCGGGGTGCATCACAAGCACGTCGGGTCTGGCGGCCGCAAGGCGCGCGGCCGTCAGCCCATAGAAATGGAAGTATTCGCGCGTCGACGGGACATAGGCTCCGCTCATCCGTTCGCGCTGGAGGCGGAGCATCATCACGACGTCGGCTCCGTCAAGCCCGGCGTCCATGTCGGTGAACACCTCGACCCCCATCCGGTCGAGGTCGGGCGCAAGCAACGTCGGCGGGGCGACGGCACGCACCGTCGCCCCCAGCGACGCAAGCAGCACGAAGTTCGACCGCGCCACCCGGCTGTGGAGGATGTCGCCGCAGATCGCCACCGTTAGCCCGGCAATGCCGCCCTTGCGCCGCCGGATCGTGAGCGCGTCGAGCAGCGCCTGCGTCGGATGCTCGTGCCGACCGTCACCCGCGTTCAGCACCGGGCAGCCGACCTTTGCCGCGATCAGCGCCACCGCGCCGCTTTCGCCGTGGCGGATGACGAGCATATCGGGGTGCATCGCGTCGAGCGTCAGCGCGGTGTCGAGCAACGTCTCGCCCTTCTTCACCGACGACGCACCCACTGTCATGTTGACGACGTCAGCCCCCAACCGCTTTCCCGCGATCTCGAAGCTGAGCAACGTTCGCGTCGAGTTCTCAAAAAAGGCGTTGATCAGCGTTAACCCCGCCAGCCGGTCGTCGTGCTTGCGCAGGCCCCGGTTGACCCCGACCCACGTCTCCGCCTCGTCGAGCAGCAGGGTCATCTCCCACGGCTTCAGATCGGCGATCGCGAGCAGATCGCGATGCGGAAACGGGTGGATGCCAGCGGGGGTCGACGGCAGGTGGGCAGCGGTCATCGCCCTTGGTCTAGCCCCTGCGCCGCCGCGCCGCCAGAGCGTCCCGCCGCGCGCGACGCACGGACTGGCGGTCAGACGGCGCTCGCGGTTGCCAGCCCCGTCCCGACCAGCGCGTCGATCGCCCCCTGGAGAATATACGCCGCCGCAAGCTTGTCGATCAGCGCGTGGCGTTTGGCGCGGCTGAGGTCGGCAGCGATCATGTCGCGCTCGACTGCCGCCGTCGACCAGCGTTCGTCCCACAGCAGCAGCGGCCGCGCGACCGGCGCCGCGATCGAGTTCGCAAACTGACGTACCGACTGGGTACGCGGCGAATCGGTTCCGTCCATGCTCAACGGCAGCCCGACGACGACCCCGGTGATCCGCTCACGATCGAGAATTACCTTGAGCGCGGCGAGATCGGGGGTGAACTTCGTCCGCGTGATCGTCACCAGCGCGGTCGCAAAGCTCCACCCAGCGTCGCACGTCGCAATGCCGATCGTCCGCGTGCCGACGTCCAACGCCGCGAGCCGCCCGCCTTCGGGCAGTGCGACGCGGAATCCGGCCAGATCGACGATCATCCGACCCTGCGCGCGCCGAACACCGCGACCCGTCGTGCAACGTCGATGCGAAGGTTTGCCCAGAACAGATTGTAATCATAGATATGATAGTTATTACCCGGCAGGACATAGCGGTCGAACCCGCTCGGTCCCTCACCGATCGACAGATAGTCGCCCCGGCACGCCGCACCGACACCGCGGGCGACGAGTGCGCCGCCGGTGCCGTCCTTGCCCGGAACCAGTGCGCCCAAGTTTTCTGCCGCCGGCACCGCGCCCGACGTCGTCGCTCCCGACAACGGGTTGACGCACAGCAGCGGTCTGTGCGCCTTCATCGCCACCGGGTCCGACGTGCGAAAGTCGGTCACTTCGGCGGGCTCGGCATAGCTGCGGTAGCTGACGACGCACCCGGTCGTCGTTGGTCCCGCGCACCCGGGCATCGCCATCGCCGCAAGGTCGGTCGCCGCCACCGGCCAGCCAACCGCATAAACCGCGACCACCCGCCCGCTCAGCGGCGTTCCCGCGATATGCTCGGCGACCAGCCGCAACAGGTGGCGCGACCCCTGACTATGCCCCGCCAACACGATCGGCGTCCCCGGCGGCACGGCAGCGACAAAGGCGGCAAATGCACGGACGACGTCGGCATAAGCGAAATCGAGCGCGCGCGCCGCGTCGGGCTTGGCGGTGAGGAACGCGCCGAACGTCGCCTGTCGGTACTTCGGCGCCCAGACGTCGCCGACGCCGTTGAACACACTCGCCTGGCCTTGGAGATATTGCTTCAGCCGCGCGTTGGTCGCGGCGTCGTCGAACGGCATCGTCCAGCGGTCGCGCCCCAAGTAGGCGGTCGGCGTGACGAAAAATACCGACGCCCGGCCCGCGCCAGTCGGTGCCACCCCGGCAGGCAGCCACCGCGCCGCGTCGGTCGCCAGCGCCGGGTTGGCATCCCACGCGGTCGGCTGACGGTAGTCGGGCGCGGCGGCGACCTTACTGTCGGCAAACGCGACCGACGGCACCAACGCCGCTGCCAGCAACTGGCGTCCGAACAGGCGGTACGCCCCCGCCGCGACGACGACGAGGATGATGATCGTGGCGACGATCCACAGGAAGCGGCGGGCAAGCATGGCCGCGCCCTAGCACGCCTGCCGTCGCACCGAAACGCAGTTGACCCGAGACGCGGCGTGAGGCGTTGTCGCGGGCGAAGCGGAGAACCCATATGCGCCTGGACGACGAACCCGAAAGCAACAACGTCATCGACGACCGCGGCAATGGCGGCGGCGGCGGGGGCGGCGGCGGGTTCGGCTTTGGCGGCGGCGGCGGCGGCGGTGGTCTCGTCCCAATGCTGTT
>JAYTXW010000329.1:0-3769 GCA_043742745.1 Sphingomonadaceae bacterium | reverse complement strand
TCGATGATATAGTCTTCCGACGCGATCAGGCGGCGAAGGCGGGCAACCTTCGCGTGGTCGATCGCGGTCGGTTCGGCGCGCGATTGCGGCGCGTCGACGATAGGGATTGAAGGCGGACAGTGGTCAACCATGATTTTCTCCGTGGCCCGGTGGCGGCCTCATGCCTTGTTCTAACGACCCCGCTAACGAATTGTTTACCACGGTCGTCATGAAACTCCGCACGCCGATCTGGTACATTGCATTACGTGCCGCGTGAACGACGAAGCGGCAATTCGGTGCCGCCGGGCGGCAAGACTTTGCCGCCCGGCTCAGTTGGTGGGGCGCCGGGTCGGCGGGGTGAAGAACAGCTTGCGAAAGCTGATCGTCACCGCTCGCCCGACGGGGTCGAGATACCCCGGCTGATACGCCAGCGGCGTCGCGCCGGTCGCGTCGCGGACCCGCTCGCGGGCGTCGGTCAGGTTGGTCACGCCGATCGCCAGCCGCGTCCCGCGCAGCCACGGATGATCCTTCACCAGCGTCGGCATCTGCCCGAAATTGGCGAACAGGCGCAGATTGGCCGTCGCCAGCGGCGCAAAGCTGAGCGCGCCGTTGGGATTGCCCGCGCCTGCGTCGACCTGCGTCCCCGACCGATACGTCGCCGAGAACCGCGCGCCGAGGCCGTTGCGGGCATAGCCCGCCTGGACATCGACGGTGTGGCGCGGTGTACCGCCGCTCGTCCCCAGCGCGCCGCCGTGCAGCAGATCGAGCACCGGCACGCCGGGGCGGATCAGCACCGTGTCGGTGAAAGTGAGCGTGTGGTAGACGGCGAACTGGAGCCGCCCGCTGTTCGCGCCACCAAAACCGCCGCCACCAAATCCGCCACCGGGGCGTCCGCGATCGCCGCCGCCGGGACCGCCATCGGGGCGGCGCTGTCCCGCGAACGGATTAACCTGCGTCGACTTGAGCGCGAACGAGACATTCATCCCATAGCGCAGCGTTGAGCGTGACTCGCGCGCGAAGTTGACCCCGCGCGTGTCGAGGCTGACGAGGTCACCGCCCGCGTCGCGCCCGAAACGGTCGGGGAACGCCACCGCGATCGCCGCGCTCGTCGCCGGAAACGCTGCAACGGCGTTGGTCGTGTCGGTCGCGACATAGGTCGCGGTCATCGTCAGGTCGGGCTTGTCGAGCGGCTTCCAGTTCGCCTCGATCTTGGTCACGCGCCGCTCGCTCGCCTTTAGTGTGGGGTTGCCGCCTTCGATCAGCGTGACCGACGCCGTCGTCCCCTTGGCGGGGTCGAAGATCGCGACGTTCGGCGTCGTGATGACCGGCCCCGACAACTGCTGCGCGCTCGGCGCAACATGGTCGGTGGTGTGGTTGGCGATGATCTCGACCGGCTTGCGCGGTGTCCAGTTGAGCCCATAGCCGACCGTCGTCAGCGTCCCGAAATCGGACAATTGCTGCGCCGCAAAATTGCCGTTCGCCGTCAGATCGCCGATGCCCGCGCCAAACCCACGCTTGCGGCTTGTCAGCGGGACGTCGAGGTTGAATTGGCCGCTGACGAGGTTGCGGGTGAAATGCGTCGTCAGCGGAACCCCTCCGCGGAACGTTTCACCGTCGAAACCACTGATACTGCCGAGCAGCTTGACGGCGACGGTAACGTCGCCCGCTGGCAGCTTGACCGGCGACCCCGACACCAGCCCGTCGATGCTGCCGCTCTGCGCCAGGCTGCGGGCGGTGTTCGGTGCGCGGGTAACCAAGGTCGAGCCGAACGGCGCGAGCGGGTTGCCCCCGGCGGCAACGAGCGTGGCGAAGGCGCTGCCGTCGACCCCGGTGTCGTTGCGCGTCCGCGTGTCGGTCCGGTCGAGGTTGGTGATGAGCGACCAGCGCCAGTCGGCCCCGTCGTGGTTGAGCGTCGTGCCCAGGTGGAGGCTCGACACCTCGGTCTCGGCGAGCAGCGGCGCCGCGTCGGCATAGCGCGCGACGCGCACCGGGGGCGTCCCCGGCAGCGGCAGTACGATCGTGGCGAGGCCGGTCTGCCCCGTCGACTCGTTCAGCTCGGCGCGAAAATTGGCGGTCGCCGACAGGTTTCCCGGCAGGACGTGGTTGTACACGGCGTTGAGTTGCGCTGTGTCGACATCGCGCGTCAGCGAACGAAAGCGCGTCACGTCGGGCATATCGCCAATGACCGTCAGACGCGGCGGGGCGGCGACGATGCCGCGATCGGCCTCGCGCAGGCCGTCGACATGGTTGACCTGCGCGTTGACGTTGAGGCGACCGTCTTTCTGGATGCGGAGGTAGTTCGCTTCGGCCTCGGCGTTCGCCGCGCCGCCGCGCGTCGCCGCCCCGCCTTTGCCCTCGGCGGTCGTCGCGCGAAACCGTGGGCGCAGGACGAAGTTGACGACCCGTTGGTCGGCGGGGGCACCGTATTTGAGCGCGACTTCCTCGGGCAGGATGTCGACGCGCGCGATCGCCTCGGGCGGCAGGTCGCGGATTTCGGAGAAACCGGACACGCGCCGCCCGTTGACGAGCACCAATGGCATCCCACCGCCGCGCGTCGAATTCGTCTGCGGCGCAATCGCAGTCAGCAGGTCGGCGACCGACGACACGCCATAGCTGCGGATGTCGGCGGGGCTGAGCTGAAGCTCGGGCTTGATGTCCCCCGCCACCGCCCCCGGCTGCCGCCCGGCGGTGACGACGATTTCGTCCTCAGGCGGGGCTTCCTGCGCGAAGGCGGGGGCGGCGGTGAGCAACGCCACAATGATCGGCCAAATCCCTGACTCCACTCGCATCACTCAAACCCTACTACGTGCGCCTACGACGGTTGCCGCCACGATCCCCCGCTGCCCGCTCGCGGCGCAAGCCGGTTGGCAGCGACACGGTCATCTGCCCGCATTATTGCCGGATGATGACGCGATCCGAGAGATCACGGTTCACTCGCACTTGGCGGGTCGCTCGCCGGGAAGCTGTCTTCGAGCGCGGCGTCGAGCACCCGGTTCTTCGCGACGCTCGCCGCCATCGCTGCGAGTTGCGTCTCGCTCGCCGCCGTCTGGTGGCGCGCCTTATAGTCGGCGTAGGGCATCCCATAGACCAGTTCGCGCGCCGCATCCTTCGACAGGGCGATCCCGTGCGCCGCCGCCGCGTCGGCGACCCAGTCGGACAGGCAGTTGCGGCAGAAGCCGCCGGTGCCCATCAGGTCGATATTCTGGACGTCGGTGCGGTGGCGCAGCAGCGCGGTCAGGCGGCGGAAGGCGGCGGCCTCGACCCGGTCGCGGGTCGAATTGTCGAGTTCAGGGTTGGACATGGCCGGGTCTCCGGTTGAGCGGCGCGGCGGATGCGGCTAGGCCCCCCGCACAGCCTTAGGAGCCGCCTCCGTGTTCACCCCCCGCGCCCGCCGGGTCAAGGTCCTTGCGACGCTCGGCCCCGCATCGGCGTCGCTCGACATGATCCGGGCGCTCAACGCCGCCGGAGCCGACGCCTTCCGCGTCAACATGAGCCACGGCACCCCCGAGGCGCGCGGGAGCCTGATCGCCAACATCCGCGCGCTTGAGGCCGAAACCGGACGCCCACTGACGATCCTCGCCGACCTCCAGGGGCCGAAGCTGCGCGTCGGCACCTTTGCCGGGGGCAAGGCCGAGCTGGCGGCGGGGGCGACCTTCACCCTCGACCTCGACCCTGCGCCGGGCAACGCCACGCGCGTGTGCCTGCCGCACAAGGAACTCTTCGCCGCGCTCGCCGCCGATGCGCGGCTGCTCGTCGACGACGGCAAGGTCGTCCTGCGCTGCACCCACGT
>JAYTXW010000328.1:0-2127 GCA_043742745.1 Sphingomonadaceae bacterium | reverse complement strand
CGTCCACGCGATGCCGCCGTGCTCGGTTGCCCAGTAACTGTTAATATATTGCGGAGTGACATTGGCCATGCCGAACGCCTGCACCGATGGGCTGGTCGGCTCGGCGCAGAAGGTGGCGACGCGCAGGCCGCTCAGGTCGAACTTGGCGATGTCGGTAAGGTTCTGCGTGTCCGACATGACGAATTTGAGGAACGTCACGCCGGCCTTGAAGATCGTCACGCCGTGGCGCTCGATGCTCGCGGCAAACCGCCCGGCGTGGGGGAAGACCGGCGCGCCCTCGCACATAACCGTTGTCACGCGGCAGGTGAGGGCGGCGGAGAACATATAGCTTTGGCCGGTGATCCAGCCGGGGTCGGCGACGACGTACATGACATCGCCGGGCCGCGCGTCGAACGCGACCGCCATCGTGCTCGCGACCCCGGCAGTATAGCCGCCGTGGACGTGGACGACGCCCTTGGGCTTGCCGGTCGAGCCGCTGGTGTAGATGACGAACATCGGGAATTCGGCGTCGAGCGGCGCGCACGGCGCGAGGCTCCAGATCGCGGCGACGAAGGCTTCGGCGGGGAGCGCGAGCAGCGCGGCTTCGTCGACGACCCCGGCGGCGGCGCACAACTTGGCACTCGCGGCGTCGGTCAGGTCGTGGCTCCAGACGTCGCGCTCGCTGCGCCAGATCAGGTCGGGCTGCGGCGCGTGGCGGCAGACGATGACATGGTCGACGCGCGGCGGGGTGGCGACGAGCGCCTCGGCGACGGCGATGCGAATGCGCGCGGCGCTCGCTGCGTCGAGGGTGCCGGCCTTGCCGAGGTCGGCGAGCGCGCGGCCGACGCCGCGCATGACATCGGAGCGTTCGACCGTGGTCTCGCCCGCCAGCGTCGCGGCGACGGCGGCGTCGATTGCGGCGACCGCATCGTTGGACAAGTCGAGGCTGGCGAGGCGTTCGCTGACGATCCGTTTGGCAGCGGCGACCGGCGTGTAATTATCGAGCGCGGGGTCGGTGTACGCGGTTTTGAAGGCGAAGACCTGCGCGTTGCGATAGCCACCGTCGGCGGTGATGACGACGCGCGCGCCGGCGTCGTCGATACGGTCGCTCAGCGTCTTGTCGCTGAACCCGCCGAAAACGGGGGTGTAGATGATGCCGCGCCGCTTGGCCGCCTCGGTCCAATAAAGCTGCGCCGGAATCGACGGCATGTTGAGCGCGATGCGGTCGCCTGCCCTGAGCCCTAGCCCGTCGAGCGCGATTGCGCACTTCGCCGTCTCGAGGAGGAGTTTTTTGCGCGACACTTTGTACGTGTCGACCGGCGCACCGCGACCGTTATCGGCGGCCATGTCCCAGCGGTCGCCTTCGAAGATCAACGCCGTCTCGTCGCCGTGACCGGCGAGGACATGGATGTCGACCTCGGCGAAGCAGGCGTTGGTCCGCCCGCCGCTGAACCATGTGAAGAACGGCGCGTCGCTCGCATCGAACGCCGTCGTCCACGGGACGAAGTCGGCGGGCAGGCAGGGATCGACCGCAGCAGCGGTAACAGCGTCCCACCCGCGCCATTGACCGCCGTCGAAGCGCAGCCATGCGCCGTGCGGCCCGATGTCGCGGACGAACCACGGCAGCTTTCGCGCGGCGTCGGCATGAAACGCGCCGGGGTCGGCGAGAACGGCGGCGCGCATCGCCGCCCAGTCGGCGTAGGTCCGAATCGGGTTGGCAGTGGCGCAGGGGGGTGACGACGCGGCGACGTCGATTTCGGCGTTGGCGACGGTCACTCTTGATCCCTGCTTGTTATAATATGTCGTCTAGATGGCACCAATAAACATAAGATTACCGGAAGCAAGGTAATGCTGACACGCGCGGCGGGGGCGCGACAAGCAAAAAGGGCGGGGACCGTGGTCCCCACCCTTCAAGCAACGCCACTCGTGACGCGAACTTTATGCAGCAACGACCGTTGGGCGGCGGCGGCGGGCGCTGACGCCGACCAGACCGAAACCCGCTACCAGCATTGCCCATGTCGCTGGCTCGGGGACCGCGCCGGCATCGGGGAACGATCCGGGGTTGAGGTCAATGCTCGTGCCCGTACCCTTCTTAAGGAAGTGGCCGACGGTGTGGTTATCGGATTCATATCCGCCACGCTCCGGGGT
>JAYTXW010000327.1:0-1625 GCA_043742745.1 Sphingomonadaceae bacterium | reverse complement strand
ACCGCCGAGGTCATGCTCGCGCTCAAGTCGCTGCTTGGCGGCAAACGGACTGAGGTCGCCAGCGAGCATTATACTTTCGCCGTCGACCCGCCTGGCGTGAAGACGCTCAGCGGCGAATGCCCGCCGCTCTATTTTGGCGGCCTCAGCCCCGATGCGCGCGACGCGGCGGCAAAAGCGGCCGATGTCTACCTGATGTGGCCCGATACGATGCCCGCCGTGCAGGCGATCGTCGACGATATGACCGCGCGCGCCGCCGCTTACGGGCGGACGCTCCGCTTCGGCTACCGCGTCCACGTCGTCGTCCGCGATACCGAAGCCGAGGCGCGCACCGCCGCCAGCCGTTTGCTATCGAAGCTCGACGCCGCGACCGGCGACGCGATCCGCGCCAAAAGCCTCGATGCGACAAGCGAGGGCGTTCGTCGCCAGGCCGAGTTGCGCGACGCTGCGGGCAACGAAGGGTACGTCGAGGACAACCTCTGGACCGGCATCGGCCGCGCCCGTTCAGGCTGCGGCGCGGCGATCGTCGGCGACCCCGATCAGGTGCTGGCGAAGCTGGCGGTGTATCAGGCGATGGGGATCGAGGCGTTTATCCTGTCGGGCTACCCGCACGCGGCGGAGGCCGACCTGTTCGCGCGCCACGTGTTGCCACGGATGACGCATGGGGCGCTCGTGTGATCTATAAATCGGTCGCCATCGTCGGTGCGGGGTTCTCCGGCTCGCTCCTCGCGATCAATATCCTGCGCCACGCCGGGCCGAAGGCAACGCTGATCGAGCGGCGGGCGGTGTTCGGGCGGGGGACGGCGTACACCGCGCCGCACCCGTCGCACCTCCTTAACGTGCGGGCGGGGAACATGAGCGCGCTCAGCGACCGCCCGGCGCACTTCGCCGATTGGTGCACGGCGCGGGGGTTAGGTGACGGCGGCAGCTTCGTTCAGCGGAAGCAGTACGGCGACTATCTCGGCGAATTGCTCGACCGCTCGGCGGCGCGGGCGGGTGACCGCCTTGCGCTGGTCCATGACGAGGCGGTGGCGGTCGATGTGCACGACGATGGCGTGACGGTCGGGCTCGCCGATGGCCGCCGGATCGAGGTTGACGCGCTCGTCGTCGCCGTCGGCAACTTGCCGCCCCACGCCCCGCCGGGACTCGATGCTGATGCGCTCTCCGGCGATGTCTATGCGCCCGACCCGTGGGATCCGGGCGTCGTTGCCGGACTGACGGCGGACGGCACCGTCATGCTGATTGGCACCGGGCTGACGATGGTCGATGTCGCCCTGTCGCTCGACGCGGCGGGGTTCGCAGGGAAAATCGTCGCCTTGTCCCGCCGGGGCCTGCTGCCGCGCCCGCACATTGCACCGGGACCCCCCGGCGACCGTAATGAAAAGCCGACGACGGTCGCCTCCGCGCTTCTCGCCGAGGTCCGTGCGCGGGCGAAGCGGCTTGGCTGGCGTGCGGCGGTCGACGAGCTGCGCCCGTTTACGCAGGGACTATGGCTGTCGGCGCAAAGGCCGCAGCGCGACCGTTTCCTTCGCCACCTGCGCCCGTGGTGGGACGTCCACCGCCACCGTCTCGCGCCGCAGGTCGCCGCCAAGGTCGACGCGATGATCGCGCGCGGCCAGCTGACGATC
>JAYTXW010000326.1:0-2205 GCA_043742745.1 Sphingomonadaceae bacterium | reverse complement strand
GGCACCGCCCGAAAGGCGGCTCGTGCGCGAAGGCGCTGAAGCCGCCGCCCGACAGCGAGCCATAGCTGAACACCGGCGCACCGAACTGGGTGACGATGTCATAGGTCGCCGCGTTCGCCGCCGCCGCGCCAAGGGCCAGCGCAACCGCTGCCAACCGGAAGGACGTCGTGATCATCGCCGCTGCTCCTGAAATGCGCATCATGCCGCCACCACGTGCATCGCCGGGCGACGCCGCAGCGCCGCGCCGGTCAGCGCAAAGCCGCCGAGCATCAGCCCCCATGCGGCGGGTTCAGGGACGTCGGCGGTGATCGAGTCGGCGGTGACGGAAAGGTTGGTGAAGACGACGCGGTTGGCGTCGGCGGCACCGAAGCTTTGATCGAGGAACAGATTAAGACGATACGCCGCCCCGCCGGTGTCGCCCGATATCGCGAGCCGGTCGCCGTTGACGATGCCCGTGCGCGACAGAATGACCCCGAGGTGATCGTTGCTCCGCGTCGAAGTGTTGCCGTAACCGAAGATGTCAGCGAACGCGAAATTGGTCGCGGGGCTGCAGCACAACGGCGCCTTGATGCCAAGGCCGCTTTCGGCGACCGAGCCAAGGCCAGTATCGAGTCCGGCGACATCGACGTTCACGAGAAACACGCCGGTGAAGGTAAACTGGCTGAGCAGTTCGACGCCGCCATAGGCCGACACGCCAGCCTTCGTCAGTGTCGTACCCGCCGCGTCCGATATTGCCGCGAACGTCCCACCGTTCGGGGTGAGGTTAAGGTCAAAGCCGGCGAAGCCCGTCGTCAGCGCATTGGTATAGACCGCCGCCGCCACCGGCGCGCTGATCACCGCCGCCGCGACGCCGAGCATTAATAATCCGATCGCCCCGATTATGCCACGCATCGCAACTTCCCCTGGCCGCAGGTGCGACCGACCACAAGAACCTGCCGCGCGTTAACTTTTAGGACAAGTTACAAACACTGTTAGAATTGCCGTTAATGCGCGTCGCCCCAGCTGACGCCGGTGCCGATTTCGACGCCGAGGGGGACGTGGAGGGTGACGGCGGGGGCGTGGGCGGTGGCCATGACGTCGCGGATGACGTCGGTCGCGGCGGCAACCTCGGCGTCGGGGACTTCGAACACGAGTTCGTCGTGGACCTGGAGGAGCATCCGTGTGCCCGTCAGCCCTGCCTCGGCGAGCGCGGCGGGCATCCGCGCCATCGCGCGCTTGATGATGTCGGCGGCGGTCCCCTGGACGCGGGCATTGACGGCGGCGCGTTCGGCGAACTGGCGCTCGCCGACGACCTTTGAAAAGATCATCGGCACGTTCGCCTTGCGCCCGAACAGCGTCGTGACGAAGCCGGTTTCGCGCGCGGCGGCGATGGTTTCGGCCATGTAGTTGCGGATGCCGGGAAAGCGGCTGAAATACAGCTCGATGTACCGCCCCGCCTCGCCGCGATCGATGCCGAGGCGCTGGGCAAGGCCGAACGCGCTGATGCCGTAGATGATCGAGAAGTTGATCGTTTTGGCGCGCGCGCGGGTGTCGCGATTGACCTCGCCGAACACCTCCTGCGCGGTCAGGTTGTGGACGTCGCCGCCCTCGGCATAGACCGCCTTCAACTCGGGCACGTCGGCGATGTGCGCGACGAGGCGCAGCTCGATCTGGTTATAGTCGGCGGCCATGATGACGTGGCCGGGCTCGGCGACGAAGGCGTGGCGGATGCGGCGGCCAAGTTCGGTGCGGATCGGGATGTTCTGGAGGTTGGGGTCGGTCGACGACAGCCGCCCGGTGCTCGTGCTCGCCAGCCCGAAGCAGGTGTGGACGCGCCCCGTCGCCGGGTTGATCTGCGCCTGGAGGGCGTCGGTATAGGTCGACTTGAGCTTGGTCAGCTGGCGCCAGTCGAGGACGCGCGCGGCAATGTCGACCCCGCTCGCCGCCAGCCGCTCGAGTTCGGTGACGTCGGTCGCGAACGCCCCGGTCTTGCCACTTTTCTTGCCCGATGCATGGCCGAGCTGTTCGAACAGGACTGCGCCCAGCTGCTTCGGGCTGCCGATGGTGAATGGGTGGCCAGCGAGATCATGGATCTGCGTTTCGAGGCGCGCGATCTCGACCTCATACGCTGCCGACAGCCGCGCGAGTTCGGCGCGGTCGACCTTGATCCCCGCCATCTCCATATCGGCGACGACGGGCACGAGTGGCGCGTCGACGGTGCGATAG
>JAYTXW010000325.1:0-4936 GCA_043742745.1 Sphingomonadaceae bacterium | reverse complement strand
GTGCGCTGGATGCGCGGTATCGACGGGAGAACAGAGGTGACCCCCCTTGCGATCATCGTCAGCCAGAGCGGCCCGCGCCTCGCCACCGCGCTCACCGTTGCGGCATCCGCCGCCGCACTCGGACGCACCGTGTCGATCCTGTTCGACGGCAGCAGCGTCGCCGCACTCGCTCCCGCCGATCCGTTGCTGATAATCGCCATCGACCTCGGCGTCGGGGTGACGGCGTGCCAGACCGGCTTGGCCGACGCTCGCCTGACCACCGCCGACCTGCCCACCGGCGTCATCACGGGCGGCATGGTCGGGTTCCTCGCGCAGGTCGGCGACGCGCAGCTTCTCCTCGCCTGATCGACCGGTCGCGTCTCTTCGCCTGATCGGCGAAGGGCCCCCTTGCCCCGGCGCGCCATCCGGCATAGGCGCGCAATACACCGATGCCCGCCCCTCTTTTCCCCGCCCGCCGTACTCGCCCGCCTCGTGGTCGCCTTGCGGCGTTCGTGCTGAGCTTGGCGAAGGGTGGCGTCGGCGTGGTCCTGATCGGGCTGATCGTCATCGGCATTTCGGTCGCGGTCGCGATGCAGTCGCTCCCCGGCTTCGACGAATTGAAGAAGTCACCGAACGGCCAGTCGGTCGAAATCCGTGGCGCCGACAATAGCGTCCTCGTCAGCCTCGGCCCCAGTTATGGCGAGTGGCTACCCATCGCGCGTATTCCGCACACGATGACGGCGGCGATGATTGCAGTCGAGGATCGGCGCTTTTACGACCACCCCGGCGTCGATCCGATTGGCGTCGGGCGGTCGCTGGTCAGCAACCTGTCGCGGGGCACACGGCAGGGCGCGTCGACGATCACCCAGCAGCTCGCCCGCAACGTCTTCCTCACCGCCAACCAGACCTATACGCGCAAGATCCGCGAGGCGGTGCTGGCGCTCGCGATCGAACGAAAGTTCACTAAGGACGCGATCCTCGAACTCTACCTCAACCGCGTCTATTTCGGCGGCGGCGCCTACGGGATTGACGCTGCGAGCCGCAAATTCTTCGGCCATCCAGCATCGAGCCTGAGCCTGGCTGAGGCGGCGATTATTGCCGGATTGGTCAAGGCCCCCAGCCGCTATGCGCCGTCTGCCGACCCGATCGCCGCGCGTGGGCGTGCCGCGACGGTGATCGCCACAATGGTCGATTCGGCGTCGATCACCCCCGGCGAAGCGGCGGCGGCCGACCTCGCCAGCCTTCGTTTCGTACCGCAGGAACGTCAGTCGGGGGTTCGCTATTTCACTGACTGGGTGCTCGCGCAGGTCGAAACGCTGACTGACGAGGTGGTCGAGCCGCTTTCGGTGTCGACCACCCTCGACCCCGCTGGACAGCGGTACGCCGAAGCCGCGATCGTTGCCGAAGCCCCGGGAGGAACTCAGGGCGCGCTGATCGCTCTCGCCCACGACGGCGCGGTTAAGGCGATGGTCGGCGGGCGCGACTATGTCACGAGCAACTACAACCGCGCGGTCGCCGCGCGCCGCCAGCCGGGATCAAGCTGGAAGTTGTTCGACTATACCGCCGCGATCGAGGACGGTGTCCAGCCCGACGACACGATCGTCGACGAGCCGATCACCATCGGCGGCTGGTCGCCAAAGAACTTTACGCCGGGGTTCGCCGGAACGGTCACCGTGCGGTCGGCATTCGCGCGCTCAATCAACACCGTCGCGGTCCGGCTGGCGCAGCGCGTCGGCTTCGATACGGTGGCGGGTGTCGCGCGGCGCTTCGGCATCACCACCCCGATCGACTCCCGCCCGGCGATGTCGCTCGGCGCGTCGGACGTGACGTTGATCGAGCTGACGGCGGCCTATGCCGCAATCGCCAGTCAGGGGGTTGAGGCGCGCCCCTATGCGATTACTAAAATCGCCACTGCGGCGGGCCGTGTCCTGTACACCCGCGACCCGCCGGAAGCCCGGGTCGTTGTCGCGCCGTATGTTGCGGCAAAGATGACCGACCTGATGCAGGCGGCGGTTGAGACCGGGACCGGGCGGGCCGCGCAGATCGGACGTCCGCTCGCGGGGAAGACAGGGACGACAAGCAGCAACAAGGACGGCTGGTTCGTCGGCTTCACTAGCGGCATGACGGCCGGGGTGTGGATGGGCCGCGATGATGCCAAGCCCGTTCCCGTGCTGCAGGGAGGCCGCGCGCCGGCCCGTGCATTTGCCGCGTACATGGCGCGCGCGGTCGGTGGTACTCCGCCCGGGCCGTTGACGACCGACGTTGCCGCCCCCGATCTGGGGCTCGAGCCCGACGACCAGGTATATGGCCTCGCCCCCGATGCTGCCGCACCCGGCATCGCGAGCGACAATCGCGGCGAAGTCGACCTGGCTATCCCACGACCAACGCGCGGCCAGCGTAACCCACCCGAAGACGACCCGCTGCGGCGCGATCCGTCGGGCGATTATGCCGACCCGCCGCGCAGTCAGCCCCACCTCGACGACCGCTGGCTCGACACGACGATGAATGCGCCACCGCGATAGTAGCTAGGTCAGCGTGGGCCGTTTGAACCAGACGTCGGTCTGTTTGCGCGGCAGCGCGACGATCGGCTGGGGCGGGGTCGTGCGCCAACCTAGATACCATTCGTACGTATAGTCGTTGCCGACGGCAAACGCTTCGAAACCGAGAGCGAGAAAGCGCGCGAAGATGGCGGCGGCTTCGTCACTGTCCAACGCGGCCATTTCGACGATGATCTGCATGTCCGCTGGATATAGCGGCAACGTGTCGAGCAAGCGGCGCAAAACCGGGACTTCGCCGCCTTCGATGTCGATCTCGATCAGCCGAACCCGGCGCAGTTCGTCGGCGGTCAATATCTCGTCGAGTGGCGCGGCAGCGGCTTCGGCGAGCACAAGGCCCGTGCCGTGGATAGTCGCTTGGCCCGTATTCGTCGCCGATACTTGACGAAGTGTCAGCGTGCCGACCTGGTCCGATACCGCGCGCTGGACCGCGCGGACATTCGTCGCCGCGTTAAGCCGCAGGTTGTCCATCAGCCGGTCGAAAGTCGCGGGGACGGCCTCGATCGCCACGACGGCTCCCGATGCGCCGACGCGACTGGCCCCGACCAGCGACACGTAGCCGATGTTTGCACCGATATCGACGAAGACATCGCCGGGGCGAAGCGCATCGCGGATGACGGCGCCGACATTCGGCTCCCAGTGACCGAACAGGAAGATGAAGCGCGGGATGAAGTCATACAGATCGCACCGCATCTTGAAGGCGTCGTGCGTTGTTGCGATGCGCGGATTGGCGAGCATCCGCGAGCTGCCGAGGAGCGCACGCATGGCAGCGCGTCCCAAAGGTCGCGGCAGCGCTTTTGCGGCATTGCGATACAGCATCCTTGCAGTCGACATGATGGTCGCGCCCCCGGCTGCTTTAGGCTTAACTGTACCCAACTGTTCGATCTTCTCAAGCCGATTTTGGTCAAACGCGCCACTTAAAGATCTCCGTATGCGGTCAAATTTTCCTGTGCTTGCTACCCAGCATCGAGCGCGGGTGGTTGGACGTTACGCCAGCGGCGCGAGCCACTCGGCGGCGACGGCGGGGTCGGGGTCACTCCGCGCCGTCGCCGCACCGCCAAGCCGCCGCCACGCCCATATCGCCGCTCCGCGCACGACGGGGGTGGGGTCGTCGAGCAGCGGCGCCAGCGCGACCAGCAGCGCCGGATCGCCGCTATTGCCGGCCGCGACGCAGACGTTGCGGACAAATCGGTCGCGCCCGACCCGCTTGACCGGCGACCCGGCAAAAATGCTGCGGAACGCCACATCGTCGAGCGCGAGCAGGTCGGCGAGGCGCGGTGCCACGAGCTCGGCTCGGGGGCCGAACGCCATCTCGTTCGCGGCGGCGGCAAACTTGTTCCACGGACAGACACTCAGGCAATCGTCGCAGCCGTAGATGCGGTTGCCCATCACCGCGCGGAACTCGACCGGGATGGGCCCGGCGTGCTCGATTGTCAGGTATGAGATGCACCGCCGAGCATCGAGTCGGTAGGGGGCGGGAAAGGCGTCGGTCGGGCACGCACGCTGGCAGGCGTTGCAACTCCCGCAGGCATCGCCGACGGGGCTGGTCGCGGGCAACTCCAGCGTCGTGTAGATCGCGCCCAAGAACAGCCAGCTACCGTGGTCGCGGCTTACGAGGTTGGTGTGCTTGCCCTGCCACCCGAGGCCAGCCGCCTCGGCGAGGGGCTTTTCCATCACGGGTGCGGTGTCGACGAACACCTTGAGCGGCGCCGACGCAGTAGCAACCAGCCACCGCGCCAGCGCCTTCAACCGGCGCTTGACGGTATCGTGATAGTCACCCCCCAGCGCATAGACGCTGATCGCCCCGCAGTCGCCGCGATCGGCGAGCCGCAGCGGATCGAGCGCGGGCGTATAGTCGACGCCGAGCATGATGACCGACCGCACCTCGGGCCATAGGGCCGCCGGAGACGCGCGGCGATCGGCAGTTGTCGCCATCCATAGCATGTCACCGTGACACCCGGCGGCCAGCCAGTTACGCAGACGTTGTCCCGCGAGGGGGGCAGCGGACGCCGGGGCGATGCCGATGGCGGCGAAGCCGTGGGTGCGGGCGGCGGTGGCGAGGCGGGTGGTGAGATCGGTCGGCAGGGGCCGCGGCAAAGCCGCGTCGGACGGGATCAGGCGGGTATTGCCCGCCCCGCTGTCCGGCTTCGCGCGAGTCCGCGCGCTGCTAACAGACGCAGGCGCGTCCGCTTCGCCGCCCTCAGCGGCGCTCACCAATCCAGCTTGTCATAGTGCGCCGGCGGCGGCAGGCCCTCCAGGCGTTCGCCGAACAGCGGTCGGAAGGTTGGGCGCGATTTAAGCGCCGAATACCATTGCCGCGACGCTTCATGCCCGTCCCAGTCGATCCCTCCGAGATAGTCGGCGACCGAGATCTGCGCCGCCGTCGCGATATCAGCCAGCCC
>JAYTXW010000324.1:0-2787 GCA_043742745.1 Sphingomonadaceae bacterium | reverse complement strand
CCGATTCGCGGAACATAGACCGAACAGAGGCGTGTAGGACAGGATTATTTTCGGGGCAAGCGACGAATTCCTCCCCCACCGGGGGAGGGGGACCATCGCCCTTCCGCGATGGTGGAGAGGGCGAGCGGGCACTATGTCGTCCGGCAGTTCCGCCCGACCACCCCCTCCACCACGCGCTGAAGACGCGCGCGGTCCCCCTCCCCCCGTGGGGGAGGATCGAGAGGCGGGAACTCAGTCATCTCCGCCCAGTCACCCCCTCCACCACGCGCCGAAGACGCGCGCGGTCCCCCTCCCCCCGGTGGGGGAGGAGTTTTAGGCCGCTACCCGCGTTGGCAACCGCACCAGCACCAGTGCTGTCGCCACCAGCGCCATCCCGCCCAGCTCCGCCGGACCGACCGCCTCGCCGTAGCGCAGCGCGCCAATCGTCGCCGAGATCGCCGGTTGCACGAGCAGCGTCAGCCCGACGACCATCGGCGGCAGGTAGCCGACGGCGAACACGATCAACCCCTGCCCGATGACCTGGCTGCCGAGCGCGAGGAGGATCAGCGGTGTCCAGTCGCCCGGCCACACCGGCCCGGTCAGCACCGCGACCGGCAGCAGCGCGAGCGCCCCGAACGTCGTCGCCAGTGCAAGCAACGGCATCGGCGCGACGGTCGCGCGGACGCGATCGACAGCGATGAAGTACGCCGCGTAGGCGACGCCCGCGCCGATACACAACAGGTCGCCGGTCAGGTGGCTGGCCGACACGTCGGCGCTCCGCCCGATCAACAGGCCCATCCCGGCGGCGGCGCACAGCATGGCGAGGCTCGCCGCGCGCGCCGGGCGGGTGCGCGTGACGACGAAGCCATAGATCGGCAGCAGGAAGCTAGCGCAATTGCCGACGAGCGTCGCATTGGCCAGCGTCGTCCGCCCGATGCCGAGGTGCCACAAGGCGAGATCGAGCGCGAATAGCACCCCGGCGGCGGCGATTGCAGCGAGCGCACCGCCACGCGGCAACGGTCGCAGCCAGCCCCACGCCACTTGCGCGTCATGCTCGGCTGCCGCTTCCTCGGCGCCGACCGGTGTCGCCGAGCGCCGCCCGACGGCGACCGCAAGCAGCGCCAACGGCAAAATCGCCAACGCCATCCGCCAGAACGCCGACGCCACCGCCGGCACATCCGCCGACCGCACCAGCCACGGCCCGAACGCGAGCGCGATGCTTCCGGTGAGCATGGCGGGGAAGGCGAGGCGGGCGGCGGATGGGCGGGCGGGAGCGACGGTGGGCATAGGCAGGAGGTATCGGGCGAGGCGGAGGAGAGCAAGCCGAACAACCGGTTGCCTGTCTTGGTCCGACCGGAATCGGGTGGGAAGCGGACGTCAAAGTTGATGGAACGTGACACCGAAATCATCGTCGTCATCCACTATGAGCGCAGCGAATTTACGCGCCGGAAAGTCGCGATTTAGCTTGGCCTCCCACATCTCGGCCATGACTTTGCCAAGCTGTCTCAACTGCGCTTCAGAAAGATCGCCTTGCTCTTCCGCGGCTGGGAAAGCCCCCTCCAACGAAACAAGGTTCATCGCGTTTTCAATCGACCGACGACTATGTTTCGATTTCTGCCAAGAACGAAACCTGTCGGTCGAAAACGGAGCGGGAAGCACATATTCGCCGACAATTTCGAAATCAGGCCAGAGCAGAGCGCAATAGCCTAGTGCATGTTCAGCCCGCCCGATAATCCAAATCCATTCGTCCGGCGCCACGCCAGACCCCGAATTCCAGTCGGCTATTGAGGGCATGAGGTATTTTGGTATGGACATCGCCAAGGCTTACCAAACTAGGCAATGTCCGCAACGGGGTCGTTGGCTGTCTTTCCCATCCACTCACGTCGCGCTGATCCCCCCGTCGATGTACAACTCCGTTCCCGTCACGAACTTCGCCTCGTCCGAAACGAGATAGACCGCACCCCACGCGACATCGTCGGGCTCGCCCACTCGCCCGAGGGGGATTTGGCGGGCGAGTTTGGCCAGGCCGACATCGCGGTCCATGCCGCCGACGAGGTTGTCGAGGATCGGCGTGTCGATGAAGACCGGGTGGATCGAGTTGCACGTGATGTTGTAGCGTTCGCGTGCGCAGTGGAGCGCGACCGACTTCGACAGGTGGCGGACCCCCGCCTTCGCCGAATTATACGCCGCCATGTTCGCCGCCGCGATGACCCCGGCGATCGACGAAATGTTGAGGATCGAGCCGAGCTTACCGTCTCGCGCGCACGTCGCGGCCATCAGCGGCAGCGCGAGCTTGCACCCGAAAAAGACGCTGTCGAGGTCGACGGCGTGGACGTTCCGCCAGTCGTCGAAGCTGGTCGATTCGACCGTCCCGCCGGTGCCGATGCCGGCGTTATTGACCAAGATGTGCAGCCCGCCAAAGGTGGTTTGTGCGAACGCCAGCGCGGCATTCCATTGGTCGGGCGAGGTCACGTCGTGGCCGCACGCCGCCGCTGCGTCGCCGAGTTCGGCGGCTTTGCGCGCCGCGCCGTCGGCATCGATGTCGGTGACGATGACGCGCGCGCCCTCCGCCGCGAACTTCGCCGCCATCGCCGCGCCGAGCCCCGACGCCCCGCCGGTGATGAGTGCGATCTTGCCTGCGAGCCGGTTGGCCATGTGGTTCTCTCCTGTTGAGGGCGACCCTACGCGATCGTTTGCCGTTCGGGGAGGGGGGTGCGCGGAGGCTGGGTCGAGGCCGTTGCGTTCATACCGTCATCCCGGCGGACGCCGGGACCCAAGTGTCAACCTGCCGACTGGTTGAGACTTGGG